>NZ_JASSVN010000004.1:0-262991 GCF_030540945.1 Marinobacter sp. SS8-8
GCATGATTCCATCCTTGATAAACTAAATCCATTTAGTTTCGCAAAGCCAGGAGCCCCACTTCCTGCGGGTGCCCTGTCGGCTTTATACAGGAGGACAGTAGCAAAACAGAGGCTTGGAGTCCATCGTTCTTGCACAGGATTGCTCGATAATAGAAAAGGCACCCAAAGGTGCCTTTTCTAAATCTGAACAGAAAGTTACAGAACTTTCTTAAGCTCTTCCTCAAGTTGCGGAACTGCTTCGAACAGGTCCGCTACCAGCCCGTAATCGGCAACCTGGAAGATTGGCGCTTCTTCATCCTTGTTGATCGCAACGATCACCTTGGAATCAGACATACCGGCCAGGTGCTGAATGGCCCCGGAGATACCAACGGCAACATAAAGCTGCGGAGCCACAATCTTACCGGTCTGGCCAACCTGCATGTCGTTCGGTACGAAACCGGCGTCGACAGCGGCACGGGATGCGCCAACGGCAGCGCCCAGCAGATCAGCAATCTGCTCCAGCATCCTGAAGTTGTCGCCGTTCTGCATGCCGCGGCCACCGGAGATAACGATACCTGCACTGGCCAGATCCGGACGGTCAGACTCGGCTTTCTGCTCGCTTACGAAAGAAGACAGGCCGGCATCCTTGACCACGTCCAGCTGCTCAACAGCAGCGGAGCCGCCTTCGGCTGCAACAGGATCGAACGCAGTGGGGCGAACGGTGATGACCTTGATGCTGTCGCTGGACTTCACAGTCGCGATGGCGTTACCCGCGTAGATCGGGCGAACGAAGGTATCATCAGACTCAACGCGCATGATGTCGGATATCTGGGCAACATCCAGCAGCGCAGCAACGCGCGGCATGAAGTCTTTGCCCGTGGTGCCGGCAGCGGCCAGGATATGGCTGTAGCCTTTGCCCACTTCAGCAACCAGCTCACCCAGGTTCTCGCCCAGGAAGTGACCATAAGCCGCGTTATCAGCAACCAGTACCTTGTTAACGCCTTCGGCCTTGGCGGCTGCTTCAGCAACCGCACCACAGTTCTCACCGGCAACCAGTACGTCGATGTCTCCGCCGATGGCCTTGGCAGCCGCTACAACATTCAGGGTCGCCTGTTTCAGGCTGCTGTTGTCATGTTCAGCAATTACAAGGATGCTCATTCAGATCACCTTCGCTTCGTTCTTCAGTTTATCGACCAGCTCGGCAACGTCGGCCACTTTTACACCCGCCTGACGGGAAGCAGGCGCTTCAACCTTCAGGGTGGAGAGGCGCGGTGTAATGTCGACACCCAGATCGGCCGGGCTCATGTTGTCCAGCGGCTTCTTCTTGGCCTTCATGATGTTCGGCAGGGAAGCGTAACGCGGCTCGTTCAGACGCAGATCCGTGGTGACAACCGCCGGCAGGTCCAGGGAAACGGTCACCAGACCACCGTCTACCTCACGGGTTACGTTAACCTTGTCGCCGTCAACAACCACTTCGGATGCGAAGGTGCCCTGGCCCATACCGGTCAGCGCCGCCAGCATCTGGCCAGTCTGGTTATTATCGGAATCGATGGACTGCTTGCCGAGGATGACCAGCTTAGGCTCTTCCTTTTCAACAACAGCCTTCAGCAGCTTGGCCGCTTCGAGAGACTGAACCTCCTCGTCCGTTTCGACGTGGATACCACGGTCCGCACCCAACGCCAGCGCAGTACGGATCTGCTCCTGGCAGGCTTTCGGGCCAATGGATACCACCACAATTTCACTGGCAACACCTTTCTCTTTCAGACGAACCGCTTCTTCTACAGCGATTTCGCAGAACGGGTTCATTGCCATCTTGACGTTGGCGAGGTCAACACCGGTGTTGTCCGGCTTGACGCGCACCTTTACGTTGTAGTCGATTACTCGTTTTACAGCGACCAGAACCTTCATAGATTCCTCGTTCTTCTACGATGGGTTTATGACTTGCAGTCCTCACACGAAGCCTGCCGAAATTCCGTGCGCACTAATGATGGAGGCAACGCTCAGCAGAATCAATAGCCTCAGACGACGCGCCAGGACTGATGCTTCAGCCAGTTTCCCGGTATTGACTGGAAATGGCCGTGAGACGATACTTGGTTTCGACTCAAAACACACGATATTTCAGTGTGCTCCTACAATGCCAAAGGACAGACCAAATTTCAAACAAACGTTTGTTTGATTCATCAAATACGGTATTCTTTGCTGTAAACAAGTCGGTCTAGCTGACTTGTGCCAGTCGTCTATAGGCAGTTTTACCGGTATGATGGCGACCCAGAAAGATTCTGCCTGCGGGCACATAATATCCATTAAAGAAGTTTGAGGAGACCAACGTGGAACGCGAATCGATGGAATTTGATGTTCTGATCGTCGGCGGCGGCCCGGCGGGCCTGTCGGCAGCTTGCCGTGTCATGCAACTGGCACAGGAAGCTGGCGAAGAACTCACCGTATGCGTGGTAGAAAAAGGTTCTGAGATCGGCGCTCACATTCTGGCCGGCACCGTATTCGAGCCCACTGCCCTCAACGAGCTCTTCCCTGACTGGAAAGAGAAAGGCGCCCCGCTCAACACGCCGGTTACCCGTGACGACATTTTCCTGCTGAAGAACCAGGAAAACGCTACCAAGATCCCTAATGCGTTTGTGCCCAGGAACATGCACAACCATGGCAACTATATTATCAGCCTGGGCAACTTTTGCCGCTGGCTCGCGGAGCAGGCTGAAGGCCTGGGTGTTGAGGTTTATCCGGGCTTTGCCGCTTCCGAAACCATTGTTGAGGACGGCCAGGTTAAAGGCATCATCACCGGCGACATGGGCGTTGCCCGTGACGGGTCCGAGAAAGACGGCTACATGCCAGGCATGGAACTGCGCGCCAAGTACACCCTGTTTACTGAGGGCTGCCGTGGTCACCTGGGCAAGCGCCTGATCAATGACTTCAAACTGGATGAAGGCAAGGATCCGCAGCACTACGGAATTGGCATCAAAGAGCTGTGGGACATCGATCCGGCCAAACACGAGCCGGGGCTGGTTGTACATACCACCGGCTGGCCGCTGAACGAAACCGGTTCCACCGGCGGTTCTTTCCTGTACCACCTGGAAAACGGGCAGGTTTATGTGGGACTGATCACTGACCTTTCCTACAGCAACCCACACCTGAGCCCGTTTGAAGAATTTCAGCGCCTGAAGCTGCACCCGGAAGTGAAAAAATATCTGGAAGGCGGCAAGCGCGTCGCCTACGGTGCCCGAGCTATTACCAAGGGTGGCTTCAACTCCCTGCCGAAAATGAGTTTCCCCGGTGGCCTGCTGCTGGGCTGTGACGCGGGCACCCTGAACTTTTCCAAGATCAAGGGTTCCCATACGGCCATGAAATCCGGCCTCCTGGGCGCCGAGGCTGTGTTTGAGGCGATCAAGGATGGCAAGAGCGGTGAGGAAATTACCAGCTTTGAGGATCGCTTCAAGGACAGTTGGCTATACAAAGAGCTGTATGATGAGCGTAACTTTGGCCCAGCCATGCACAAGTTCGGTAACGTGATTGGCGGCGCGGTCGCCTTCTTCGAGCAAAACATTCTGCGCAGAAGCCTACCGTTCACCTTGCACGACACCACGCCGGATTATGCCACCCTGAAGCTGGCCTCTGAGTGCAAGAAAATCAGCTATCCCAAGCCGGATAACAAACTGACTTTCGACCGCCTGTCCTCGGTGTTTATCTCCAACACCAACCATGAGGAAGATCAGCCGGTACACCTGAAGCTGACTGATCCGGAGCTTCCAATCCGGGACAACCTGCCGAAATACGACGAGCCCGCGCAGCGCTACTGCCCGGCGGGTGTGTACGAAGTGGTTGAGAAAGACGACGGCAGCGGCAAGCGTTTTCAGATCAACGCCCAGAACTGCGTTCACTGCAAGACCTGTGACATCAAGGACCCGGCCCAGAATATTACCTGGGTGACGCCGGAAGGGGGCGGAGGCCCGAACTATCCGAACATGTGAGCCTGGGGTCAGATGAACCTTTCATCTGACCCCTTTTTTCGATCTGCCGGATAGCCGGTGAACTCGGGGTCAGATGAACTTTTCATCTGACCCCTTTTTCGCTAGCGCTTCGGAAAAGCTTAGTGAACGTGACCGTGCTCTTGCTCTTCGTCGGTCGCTTCGCGGGCTTCTACCACTTCTACGTCGAAGTGAAGAGTCTGTCCGGCGAGCGGATGGTTGGCATCGATGGTAACGGTCTCGTCGCTGACTTCAACCACGCGAACAACCTGGGGGCCGCCCGGGGTCTGCGCCTGGAACTGCATGCCCGGCTCGATGGTATCGACACCTTCAAATGCAGAACGCGGAACAGGCTGAACCAGCTCTTCGTTAACTTCGCCGTAGCCTTCGGCAGGTTCTACAGCAACCTTGACCTGATCGCCTGCATTCTTTTCGTTCAATGCACTTTCCAGTCCACCGATAATGTTCTGTGCACCTTCCAGATAAGACAGCGGCTCGCGACCTTCTACACGGGAGGAGTCAAGTTCCTCTCCCTGATCGTTGGTGAGCGTGTAATGGATGGTGACAACACGAGGTTGGGCCATGTGATCTCCTTGCGTGTCGCAATGACTGTTTAATTGATTTAGGCAATCGAAAGTGATCTTGAACAGCCAGACTGCACAGAGGGACTAACGACCACCGGGCCTCGTTAGAGAACCAGGCTCGTAACAAGTACGAAAACACAGTTTAACAAGTGACAAAGTGCATTTTCCACCGCCAATTCTTGGGGCTTGGTAAGGGTTTTCAACCACCCTGCCCGATTTTGTAGAAAATTCCGTGACTAAACACGCCCAGAGCCGGGTGGCCGTCTTCGTTTTGCTCGACCACATGTGCCACCAGGTCGTAGTAGGCGGCGGTCACCAACCGGGCCTCCACGCCATGCCGCACCGCCACAACCGGTCTTGGCTCCTCCGAGCAGGGATAGGTGCCAACCGCCAGCGGATGCTGCTGCCCGATTTCCAGGGATTCGCCGACATTGGTGGTCAGGGAAATCACCTGGCAGTCACCCTCACCGGTGACCTGCAGGGAATGTGCGAGCAGCGGCGTGTCCTCCACCTGAATCCGCCATTTCTCGACCGGCGTGACCAGGTAATATTCGCCATCTTCTTCCCGGCGCAGGATAGTGGAGAACAGCCGCACGATGGCCTCGCGGGCCAGTGGCTCACCCCTGAAGATCCACTGACCATTGCGGCTGATTCGCAGATCCATGTCGCCCGACAGCTCGGGGCGCCACTGATCAAGGGGCGGATTTCCGGGATTTTTCACGGTTTCCCCTACCTGGTGCGCAAGAGTTTCCGGATTCGTATGCATAATGGGGGCTCCCGGTTCAGTGAATTACAACCCGCGCATCCATTCCGCCCGAAGCATAGCCTGACTCGATTCGCCTGGATTCCGTTAGCGGGTATTCGGACTATCAGGGCAGAAACTGTGCTTTCAAGTCTGCGCAGCCGGGCCCCACCACAGGCATGTCGAGCATAACCGCCTGGGAGGTCATGAAGGGTATGCCCCGGCGATGGGCATCCACCAGCAGTGTGGCGAGGCTGCCAACCAGGGGCATGTGGGAAACAATCATCAGTGGTGATTGATGCTGCTCAATCAGCGCATCAAGGCATTCCCCGGGGTCGTCGTCCGGGGTAATGAACATTTTCTCTTCCACCGGGCAATTGAGGATCTCGGAGACAATCGCGGCGGTTTGCCGGGCTCTTAACAAGGGGCTGCTCCAGATGAGTTTCGGGCGCCAGGGGGATTCGGCTATCCCGGACGCCACTTCTGCCACTCCCAGCCTGCCGGATTCGGTCAGTTCCCGCTCTTGATCCAGGGTGTGCCAGCCGGCTTCACCGTGGCGCATGATAAGCAATTGCAAAGGCAACCTCCACTAAATGGCCGGCTACTGGGTGATGGTGCGGGGTAGTATGAATTCCACGTCGGAATTCTGGACCGACATCATCAGGCTGTTAATGACTGCCTTGATGGATGCGGAACCATACAGAATCTCATAAAGGCCACGCACCAGCGGCATGTAAATACCAATGGCTTCAGCCTTTTCTTTTACCAGTTTCAGGGTATAGATACCCTCGGCCACCTGCCCCAGTTCCGCCACGGCGTCGTCCAGCTTCTGG
Source organism: Marinobacter sp. SS8-8 (assembly GCF_030540945.1). Lineage (NCBI taxonomy): Bacteria > Pseudomonadati > Pseudomonadota > Gammaproteobacteria > Pseudomonadales > Marinobacteraceae > Marinobacter > Marinobacter sp. SS8-8. The sequence continues at coordinate 6,116 of NZ_JASSVN010000004.1, forward strand.
CCCTGCCCCACGGCGTAGCCCACCCGGAAGTTCCGGCTTTTGGGGGACGTGCAGGTCACGATCAGGTCACCAACGCCGGCCAGGCCCATGAAGGTCATAGGGTTGGCGCCAAGGCTTACCGCGAACCGGCTCATTTCAGCAAGGCCCCGGGTGATCAACATGGCTTTGGCATTCTCACCCATCTCCAGAGCGGAAGCGAGACCCGCAACAATGGCGTAGATGTTCTTCAGGGCGCCGGCGAGTTCCACACCATAGACATCCACGTTGGCGTAAACGCGAAAATACTCGCAGCCCAGCAGGTCCTGAACAGCCCGGCGTACATCCGGGTCCTTGGCGGCAATGACGGTGGCGGTGAGGTCCCGGCCAACGATTTCGGCAGCCAGGTTCGGCCCGCTGAGCACGCCGATACGGCAGCGCGGAATCTCCTCCTGGAGAATCTCACTCATCAGCTTGAAGCCATACTCCTCGATGCCCTTGGTCAGGCTGACGACAATCTGGTCGTCGCGGAATTTATCGCAGTTCTCCCGGATAACGGCACGAAAAGCCTTGCTGGGTATGGCAACCAGCACGATTTCTGCCTTGCTGACGGCGTCGGCAAGGTTCGTGGTGGGCTGAATATCGCCGGTCAGTTCGATGCCCGGCATATACCGGCTGTTGATGCCGGTGGTGCGGATTTCCCTGGCCTGGGCCCCAGCACGCATCCAGAAGTGAACGCGGTGGCCGTTCTCTCCAAGCACTTTAGCCATAGCGGTGCCAAAACTGCCGCCGCCGAGAACCGCCACGTCATGCACCGGCCCTGTTGCCTCGTTGTTTTGAGGCGTCGTTTTTTCAGACATAGTTCTTCCGTTTTTTAGGTCGGGTGTGAAACCGGTGTCGCCAGGCGCAGCAGGCGAGTGGCGTTAACCGGGCTCTTCACACTCCAGGGCGCGCACCAGATTCCTGAACTCTTCCCTGTTGCGTTTGTTCAGACCCATCAGAACCTTGTGGGCATCGAGAACCTTGTCCCGAACCTGCTGTTCGCTGGCCCTGAGAACAGGAATTTCTTCAAGTTCTTCAATACGGGACGCGGGTTCACGGACAATGATAAAGATCTTGTCGAATCCCATCGATGTGACAATGCGGGTAATGTCAGGATTGGTGGAAACCAGCGTGGGCAGGAAATGGCTCTGTTTCTGGGCGGCCATGGCAATTTTGGCCAGAAAGCCGAGCGTGGTGCTGTCGATGATCTCGGTTTCGGTGAGATCGATCACCACGGTCCTGAACTGGGGGTCCTGAGTGATGGACTCAACCAGATTGTCCAGCGTCGAACACAGGTTCAGCCGGATTTCACCGATAAACTTCAGGACGTAAATACCCTGTTTTTCAGCTTGCAGGATCTTGTAACCAGCCATGTTTCACACTGCCACTATTTTGACGAGGTGTTATCTGACCCATCCATAGTATCAGTAACCGACACAATAGCGATATCGTCCGGCAACTCTGTGATCTCCTCGAGATTCAGAGCTTCGCTAAGAGCTGCGATAGTGTGACGACCTCCGGATACGAGTTCAAGTAGTGTCTGTTCCTTTTCATCAAGACTTTTTTCCCGGATTACTTCCAGAATTCCATCTGAAAACAGGGTTAGGTGGAACGGTTTGTCCAGTGGCACCTCGTAAACTTCCCATTCCGGCGTTTCGAAAAGTCCCACCGGTAGCCCGCTTCCCTCCAGGAAAGCGGTTTCGCCGCCTTCAAATGACAGGATCGGCATCGGGAAATGCGCGCCAACCGCATACTGTAGCTTGCGTTCACTGACGGAAATGATGCCAACGAAGACGGTTACGTGTTTGCCGAGCCCGGTATCCAGCAGTTCCGAGTTGATACGTTGAAGGAACCGGTCCGGGTAGAGTATGTCGTCACTCGATCCGCGGCGGAGGTTGCGTTGCAGCCGGTTTGTAAGGTTCTTCAGCAACACGGTAACGAACGCGGAACTGGCTCCGTGGCCGGACACATCGGCAATGTAGACCAGAACCTTGTCGTCGGAAATCCGGAAGTAATCCAGAAAATCGCCGCTCAGATACAGCGATGGTTTGATCAGGTGGTCTATGCGCAGGCTACTCATCACCTGCTCACGCTCTGGCAGCATCCGCAACTGGACCTTGCGGCCTGCGCGCTGATCCGCCCGCAGCTCTGCAATGCCGTCCCGCAGATCCCGGTTGGCCTCTTCCAGTTCCTGCCGGTAAAGCTGGTTCAGTCGGTTGACCCGAACCCGGTCAAACAGCTTTCCTATGACATCATCCAGAGCGCCCTTGTCGTCGTTGCAGGGCTTCAGGACGAAATCCGCCGCGCCTGCCCGCAAGGCGCCGACCACATCGGCACTGGAACCACTGGACGAGCAGACCACGATCGGCGTGAAGGTCTCTGCTTCTTCAAGCCGGTTGGCCAGGTCCCGAATGACCTCTGGAGACAGATCTGCAAAGATGATGTCGGGAATGTTATCGTCAAACAGTGCCTTTGCGCTGGCGAGATCCGGGTAGCCAGTCACGTAGAAACCCCTCGCTTCAAGGTACCGGGCGAGATCCGTACGGGCTTTTTCATCGGCGTCTATTATAAGTATGCGCTCGGTGCGCGAGGTCATGGTGACTGCCCTAAACTACCAGCGATAAACGATAAATTGGCTTGATTAAGCCTATTCTGGCACGCCCCTGTGATATAACAAGGCCAGTTTCATGAAATTGGGAGACTCCATCTGATGCGACGTGCCGTTAATGATCTTCTCGGAGCCTATGACAAGCTGATCATGGACCCGGTTCACGGTGGTATTCCACTTTACCGGCACGAGATCCAGGTGATTGACCATCCGCTGTTCCAGCGGCTGCGGAACATCTGCCAGAACGACATCCTGAGCCTGGTATTCCCCGGCGCCACCCACTCCCGATTCCTGCACAGTATTGGTGTCATGCATGTGGGCACCCGCATGTTCCGCTCGATGATCGACGCCTATCTGCGGGAACGCCAGCTCAGCGATCAGACCGATCTGAGCCTGAGCCAGCTGGATGCCATCGACTACCTGGCAAAAACCATCCGGCTGGGCTGCCTGCTGCATGACAGCGGACATTCCAGCTTTTCCCATCAGTTCACCCAGGCCCGGCGCATCCGGGAACTGATGTCGCGGCCTGGTCGCTTCAGGGACCTCTGGCGGGGCCTGGACTACTCCGCTTATCACCCGGAAGAACCCCGGGAACTGGAGCACGAACATTACTCCGTGCGTGTCGGCCACGACGTACTGATGGCGGTGGGCCTGGAAGGTGCCGGCCTTCACGCCCGGGACGTCATCGGCATCATGGAGACCACAGAGGTAAAACCCAGCGAAACCTTCTGCCGCCATGCCCGAACCTTCTGGGCCTTTATCGCGGGTGAAGATGCCGCCGCCGGCTCGCCGCTGAGCGACAACATTCCAGGGCTGGTGATGGACCTTCTTTCGTCGATTGTATCCGGTGAGATTGATGCCGACCGGGCCGACTATATGCTGCGTGACGGCTTTCACTCATCGGTCACCATCGGTGGATTCAATCTGGACCATCTTCTCAGCAACCTGCGTTTTGGTTGGGATGTGTCGGAACCCTGGCTCGGGCTTGCCATCACCCAGAAGGGGCTGGGTGCACTGGAAGACTTCGTTTACAGCCGCCACCAGATGTACCGGAAGGTGTACGCCCACAAAACGGCTCTGGGCTTTGACTGGCTGTTGCGAGAGGCCATTAACGAGGTGCTGGATGATCCGGAGAATTTCCAGTGGGTGGATACCTGTTTAAGCGACATGGCCTACTTTTCGGAACTCACCGACAACTTCTTCTGGGAGGCATTCCGGAAAGTGGCCCGCAAACACCCGAAGAGTTTCTCCTTCTGCATTGTGAACCGGGTAAAGCTGAACCACCTGGACACCCGCGAAGACCTCACGGCCGAAGGTATTGAGAGACACAGCACATGGCTGGCCGGGGAACTTGCCCTTAATCCAGCTCAGGTGGTGACCTGTTCAATGCGGGCGCGGTTTTCCAACATCCAGGACAACTTCAACGGCATCAAGGTTCTGGTGCGCGAGCCCATTCACCGCAACCGGTCGCTGAAGAAGATCACCGATGTCAGCGCCTTCTTCAGTAAATTCAGCGACGGTACCATCACCCACTTTTACACCCGCCCGGATGTGACCACCGGCCGCCAGGATGCTTTCACTGAGCAGTAGGCACCGCAGTCATTCCGGCGGTCGGTCCACATGCGCTTTCGAACGCGCCCTCCACCCGGCCACCGCTGAGCCAGTCGCCCGCAAGCCCGAGCCCGCAATCCGGGAACCACAGAAGCCCTGGCTGTTCGCCGCCCTCTGAGCGGCCATAACGCCAGCGATGGGTGACAATGCCATTCTGGGCCCGGTAACCAACCCCGTCACTTCGCGGAAAGCACCCAGAAGCCCGCTGGCAACGTCTTCGGCGGGCGTATCAAATAGCCTTGCGTGCAGGCCGGGCTGGCGTGGAGCACCCACTACTGACCACTGTCATCACGACCAGGCTTGCTGGCGCATAACCGGCGAATCAACGGTTTAATTAAACATGGTTTATCGTGCATCCAATTCCGGTAGTGAGATCGTACTACCTCTCGTGAAAGAGGTTCAGCCACCGGCGGGCTGATCGTGTGATCAAGGTTCCGTTACCAATGCTTTTATTAATGAGAAAGGGCAATCAGGGTATGACCCGAGTGCAACATTGGCTTACAAACATTCTGAGGTGGTTCGATTCCGAGGCAGGCCCGGATCACATCGACACCACGTCCCGGTCATTCAGCGCCTTACGTGTTATACCGTTCATAGCGCTTCACATGGCCTGCTTGCTGGCCTTCTATACTGGGGTTAGTGCCTTCGCCGTTGGGTTCGCGGCCGCCTTCTTCCTGGTGCGAATGTTCGCAATTACCGGATTTTACCACCGCTACTTTGCCCACAAGACCTTTAAAACCAGCCGCCCAGCCCAGTTTGTGTTCGCTGTACTGGGTGCCAGCGCCGCTCAACGCGGTCCGCTCTGGTGGGCTGCTCATCACCGCCATCACCACCAACATTCCGATAAGGCGCAGGATCTTCACTCTCCCCATCATGGTGGCTTCTGGTGGTCGCATATGGGCTGGTTCACCTGTGACGCAGGATTCGCGACTGATGAACGGCGCATCCGCGACTGGCTGAAGTTCCCCGAGCTTAAGTTAATCAATCGGTTCGATTCCCTGGTACCGGCCCTGGCCGCTGTCGGTATTTACGCGCTTGGTGAAGCCCTGGCCGCCTGGGCGCCAGGCCTGGGAACCAATGGTCTGCAGCTGTTGGTATGGGGATTCTTTGTTTCCACCGTTGCGTTGTTCCACGCCACGGTCTCGATCAACTCACTGTCCCATGTCTGGGGCAAGCGCCGGTTTGAGACATCGGACGACAGTCGGAACAACTTCTGGCTGGCTCTGCTGACCCTTGGTGAAGGCTGGCACAACAACCATCACCGTTGGCCCCAGTCTGTGCGCCAGGGGTTCCGCTGGTATGAAATTGACATCACCTGGTACGGGCTCTGGCTAATGTCCAGGTTGGGCATAATCTGGGAGCTAAACCCGATTCCCAAACACATTCAGGAAGAAACACGCGAGCTGGATAAAGTGAGGAGGAGGAGACAATGACAACCGCTTCAAAAATCGAAGTGGGTGCGCGTAACCCGGCGGTGCCGGCAACGCTCGACAGCTTCCGGGCGCTGTTCAACGAACTCGACAAGGGCAATCTCAATAAACTTTCCCGGGTCTACAGTGAGGATATCCGGTTTCAGGACCCACTGAGCAGGGTTCAGGGGCTGGATGAGCTTACCCGTTATTTTACCGGGGCCTATGCCAATGTCATCTCCTGCCGCTTCGAGTTTGGTAAAGCCGTTGTTCAGGATGAGTGTGCGGCGGTTCCGTGGGTCATGCACCTGCGTCACAAGCGCCTCCGCAAAGGCCGTGAAGTTCAGGTGCAGGGGATCAGCCACCTGGAAATCCGCGACGGTATGGTGTGCTACCACCGCGATTACTTTGACGCGGGGGAAATGCTCTACGAAAACCTGCCGGTGATTGGCAGGGCCATTCGCTGGATCAGGGATCAGGCAGGATGAGAGATCGACTTCAGGAAACCTCAAATATCTGGATTACGGGCGCCAGCTCGGGCATTGGCGAGTCTGTAACCCGCGCTCTGGCACGCGGGGGGCACCGGCTGGTCATTACCGGCCGACGCCAGGGTGCGCTTGAGGAGCTTGCCTCTGTAGCGCCCGAAAGCATTATCCCGGCCGCGGCAGACACCACCAGCAAGCAGGACCTGCAAGCCATTGCCAGCACCCTGGAGAATCACGGGGACCTGAACATGGTGATTCTCAACGCCGGCACCTGTGAATATCTGGACATCGCTGATTACCGCAGTGATGTGATCGAGAAGAACATTCACACCAACGTGATTGGCACGGCCCGCTGCCTGGATATCGCCCTGCCCGCGTTGCGTCGCAGTCGGGCAAAAGGGCAGCCGGCAACCCTGGTCATTGTCAGCTCCTCGGCCTGTTGGTTTCCCTTCGGCCGGGCAGAAGGTTACGGCGCGTCCAAGGCTGCCCTGACTTACTTTGGCCATGCCCTCAGGGCGGATCTCGCCGCCGAAGGTATTGATGTCGTAGTGGTATCACCGGGCTTTGTGAAGACCCCGCTGACCGACCGCAACGATTTTCCCATGCCCTTTCTGGTCACGGCAGAGGATGCGGCGGAACGGATTGTCAGTGGTCTGGCCCGTGGACAGAACGAAATTGCCTTCCCAAAGCGGTTCACCTGGATGCTGAAGGCACTGGGCGCACTTCCCCGGCCATTGATTGACCGGATGTCGGCCTCCATGGCCCGTAAAAGCAACACCGAACAGGAAAACACTGGATGAGTAGTGAACGTCAGCGAATTGCTGTCATTGGGGCCGGCGTATCCGGCCTCACGGCTGCCTGGCTTTTGGCCGAGAAACACGAAGTTCAGGTTTTTGAGGCGGGGGATTACGCCGGTGGTCACACCAACACCGAACAGGTCGAAGCCGGTGGCAGAACCTGGCCGGTAAACACGGGGTTTATCGTGTTCAACGACTGGACCTACCCCAATTTCATCAAACTGATGGATCGGCTTGGCGTGCCGTCGGAAGTCAGCGACATGAGCTTCAGTGTGGATTGCAGCAGCACCGGGCTACAGTACAACGGCACCCGCCTCAATACCCTGTTTGCCCAACGCCGGAACCTGTTCAATCTGCCGTTCCTGAAAATGGTGCGCGAGATTCTGCGTTTCAACAAGGAAACCCGGGCGGACCTTGAGGCCGGTAATATCAACAACGAGGAAACCTTGGGCCAGTACCTGAAACGCAATGGCTATTCCCGTTATTTCAGGAATTACTACATCGTGCCGATGGGGGCGGCCATCTGGTCGGCGCCGGAGATTGTTCTGGAACAGTTCCCGATCCGCTTCTTCCTGCAGTTTTTCAACAATCACGGCATGTTGTCGGTGGAGAACCGCCCGATATGGCGGGTGATCTCCGGCGGTTCCGCCCAGTACGTGACCAGGATGATGGAACGCCTTGGCGATGCCACACACCTGAGCAGTCCGGTGAAAAAGGTGGTAAGGGATGAAGATGGCGTAACGGTTTCTGTGAGGGGCCAGGAACATCACTTCGATCAGGTGATTTTTGGCTGTCACAGCGATCAGGCCCTCGCCATGATTGCAGACCCGACAGACAAGGAACTGGATATCCTCGGAGCCATGGGGTATCAGAATAACGATGTTGTGCTTCACACCGACACTAGCGTACTGCCAGACAACCGGCGCGCCTGGGCGGCCTGGAACTATTTCATTCCTGCCCACAGCACTGAGCCCGTGTCGGTCACCTACAACATGAACATTCTGCAGAATTTCCACGATGCGCCGGAAACCTTCTGCGTAACCTTGAATCGAAGCCACGATATCGCCCCGGATAAGGTAATCAAACGCTTCGGGTACGCCCATCCTGTGTTCACACTGGATGCGGTGGCCGCCCAGGAGCGATATGACGAGATCGGTAACCGGAACCGCACTCACTTCTGCGGAGCCTACTGGTTTAACGGCTTCCACGAGGACGGTGTGCGCAGCGCACTGCGGGTAACCCGGGCTTTCGGGGTGGAGCTTTGACCATGAACAGTCAGTGGCTGGAGGGTACTGTCCGGCACAGGCGGAAGTACCCGGTGCAACACGAATTCAGCTACAGCACCGGCATGCTGGCCCTGGATACCGATGAGTGGGGCACGGTTGCCAGGGTCAGCCCGCTTTTCTCGCTGGAGCGCTTTAACTGGATGTCCTTGAAGCGCAGGGATTACTTTCGTCCGGACACAGAAGACCTGTCGGTTGCTGTCCGTGATCACGCAGAAGAAGCCACCGGATGGCGTCCGGACGGAGAAGTAGAGCTGATCACCCATCCCCGCTACTTCGGCTATGTGTTCAACCCGGTCAGTTTCTATTTCTGCTACCGGCCTGGAGATTGCCCCGCTGAAGGCGCGGTTCCCAAGGTCATCGTGGCCCAGATTACCAACACGCCGTGGCATGATCGCCATGCCTACTGCCTGGAAACCACGGGAGCGGAACCCAACCAGGCCGGCTGGCGCACCGAACACTTTGGGTTCAGCAAGCGCTTTCATGTGTCCCCGTTCAACGGGATGAACCAGCATTACGAGTGGACATTCAGTTTCCGGGGGCCGGAGCTGAGGATCCACATGAATGTTATGGAAGAAGGCCGCAAACATTTTGATGCCACCCTGGTAGTCCAACGCACCCCCCTTACTCGTAAAGATATGCACAGGAGTCTTCGAAAGTTTCCGCTTGAGGCTTTCAAGGTTGTGGCAGGTATTTACTGGCATGCCCTGCGCCTCAAGCTCAAGGGGGCGCCGTTCTACACTCACCCGGACAAACTTTCCGAAGACGACAGTGCCTGCCGCCGTGGACATGATGATTCCGGGCTGGACGTCACCCGTGCGGAAAACAATGACAAGACTCGTGGAAGGGTAAGCTCATGGAGAACCTGAATGCTTCGGTTGAAAACACCTCATCCGGCTCTGGCAGCCTGCCGGCTCTCAGCCGGTTTGCGAGGACCCTGGTGATTCAGCAGCTCCGGTTACTGGGCGAAGGCCAGCTGACGGTAAGGGAATCCGGGTTTGAAGACCTGATTTTCGGAGACGGCAATAGCCAATACGAGCCTGCAGAACTGATTGTCCATGATCACAGCACCTGGCGGGACCTGCTGACCGGCGGTAGCGTCGGCGCCGCCGAAGCCTATGTGGCCGGTGACTGGTCGACGCCCGATCTGGTTGCCCTGCTTCGGTTCTTCACCCGTAACGTCGACCGGATGAACGAATTCGAGGACCGGTTCAGCTGGGTCACCAAGCCCGCGCTGAAGGGCCTGCACTGGCTGAACCGGAACACCAGGGAAGGCTCCCGGAAGAACATCAGTGCCCACTACGATCTGGGCAATGATCTGTTCGAGACTTTCCTCGATCCGACCATGATGTATTCCTCGGCGATCTACCCGAGTGCCGGTTCCACGCTCGAAGAAGCCGCAGTCCACAAGCTGGACACCATCTGCCGGAAGCTGGATCTCACGCCCGGTGACCAGGTGATTGAAATCGGCACCGGCTGGGGCGGCTTTGCGATTCATGCGGCTAAACACTACGGATGCCATGTGACTACTACGACCATTTCCAGGGAGCAGCTGGAGCTGGCTAAAGAACGGGTCCAACAGGAAGCCCTGGAAGACAGGATCACCCTCCTGTTTGACGATTACCGTGATCTGGAAGGCCAATTCGACAAGCTGGTCTCCATCGAGATGGTAGAAGCCGTGGGCCCGCAATTCCTGGACAGCTATTTCTCCCAGATCAACGCCCTGCTCAAGCCGGATGGCCTGGCGCTTGTGCAGGCCATCAACATGCCGGAACAGCGTTACCAGAGAGCCCTGAAGAACGTGGACTTTATCCAGCGTTTTATCTTCCCGGGCAGCTTTATTCCCTCCTTCGGGGCCATCCTGGAGTCGGTTCGCAAGGAAAGCAAAATGGTGCTGACCCATGCCGAAGACACCGGGTTCCACTACGTACGTACGCTTCAAGACTGGTGTGAGCGCTTCATGGCCCAGCGCGACAAGCTGGAATCCATGGGCTACAACGAGGCATTCCGACGGCTGTGGCACTTTTACTTTGCCTATTGTGAAGCGGGCTTCAGCGAGCGAGCCATCGGGGTAGCCCAGCTGGTCTTCGCCAAGCCCGGCAACAAGCGCGAGAATATTCTGAGCGTATGATTGCCTCGGAAACAGCTCGTAACATACTGAATTTCCTTCTGTTTCAGGTAGGTTGGTTTGCCTGCGTGTTTTATCCGAACCTGATCGGTGCCGGTATTGTGGTTGTGTTTCTGGTCCTGCATTTTGTGCTGGTTAGTCAAACCAGGTTAACCGAGCTGCAGTTTATCGGCCTCGGAACCGTGGTCGGCTCCGTTCTTGATGGCATCTGGTTCAGGACCGGCATCCTGGACGACGGTACCGGCCAGGTTATGCTGACACCACCCTGGCTGGTGGCCATCTGGGCTATTTTCATGACGACCCTGAGCCATTCACTTGACTGGATCAGCAAGAAAGCGTGGCTGCCCTTCGTGCTTGCGCCCTTCGCCGGCCCATTTGCCTACTGGTCCGCAAGCCAGCTTGGTGCGGTGGAACTGCCGGAGCTGGTGCCATCACTGATTGCCCTTGGTTTTGGCTGGCTGGTTGTATTCCCACTGCTGTTGTATGCCCGCAGAACGCTTTATCCGGAGCTGGTGCGATGAAACCCCCTTTCTGCACTGTTTGTCTTGCCCTGATGGCAGCACCCCTGCCTGCCATGGCCCAGGATTTCCGCTTTACCGGAACTGCGAGCACTGAGGATGGCGACGTGATCTACGAGGAACGCCACTCGGTTGACGGCACTTGTGAGGGTGGCGTGTTCCGGCCCCAACAGCATGAAGTGGCCTATCACAAACCGGACGCAGCGGAGTCATTTGCCGGCAAGGCGCTTGAATACGACGCCTCAGTGTTTCGCCCGACCGTAGACTTTGTTCAGCCGACGTTCGATGAAAAAATGGTGGTCACCTACCCCGAGCCGGAAATACTGGTGATTGACTGGCAGACGCCCCGCGGCGATTCGGAACGCTTCGAGGTGGCGTATCCGCCCAACACCGTTGTCGACGCCGGTTTCGATAACTTTGTCCGCCGGAACTGGCAGCGCCTGGTGGCAGGCGAGTCAGTCGAGTTCCGCTTCCTTGGGCCCACCCGGGGCGAACACTATGGCTTTGTGCTCGAATCGGCGGAGAATGACAGGGTTGATGCCGACCATGTGGTCCAGATACGCCCCACGAGCATGGTGCTGAGGTTTCTGGTGAACCCCATTGTACTCGGATACAGCGACTCCGGTGCCCTCTCCGACTATCTTGGCCTGACCAATATCCGGAAAAATCAGGACAAAAATTATACCGCCCACATTCGCTATTCCGTAGACACCTACCCGGATTGTGAACTGACCCCCTGAAACTGTTGCCCCTGCCAGGGCAGACCCCGGGAGTCAGTGTGTTAAACTCCGGCGGGAACCAACGCCGGAGAGTTTTTTGCAATGATGTTCGTGTCTTTCAACGTCAACAGTATCCGTACCCGCCTGCACCAGCTTGAAGCCGTCATTAACGCTCTTGCTCCCGATTTTATCGGCCTCCAGGAAACCAAGGTTCAGGACCATGACTTTCCCGTCGAGGCAATCCGCGAGCTTGGCTACCACGTGCATTTCCACGGCCAGAAAACCCACTACGGCGTTGCCCTGCTCTCGAAGGTGGAACCGGAAGAGGTAGTCAAAGGCTACCCCTGGGACGGCGAGGACTCCCAGCGCAGGCTGATTACCGGACATTTTAATGTCAACGGCGAGCAGTTGACGGTGATTAACGGCTATTTTCCCCAGGGCGAAAGCCGTGACCACCCGGTGAAGTTTCCTGCCAAGGAAAAGTTCTACGCCGACCTGATGCGCTACCTGGACGAGCTCAAGAAGGCCGGCGGCCATGTGGTGGTCATGGGTGACATGAACATCTCTCCAACCGACAAGGACATTGGTATCGGCGCGGACAACGCCAAACGCTGGCTGCGCACCGGCAAATGTTCCTTCCTTCCGGAGGAACGGGAATGGCTCGGCCAGGTGGAAGCCCGGGGTTACACCGATGTATTCCGCCACCTTCATCCGGACGAGGCCGGCACCTTCAGCTGGTTTGACTACCGCAGCAAGGGATTTGAGCGCGACCCCAGGCGGGGCCTGCGAATCGACCTGATCATGGCCAACGACAGCCTGCTGCCGAAAGCCCGGCAAGCGGGGGTTTGCTACGACATCCGTGCCATGGAGCGGCCGTCAGACCATTGCCCGGTCTGGGCGAGCTTCGAGCTCTAGGGGCTGGCCCGGCGCGATATGAAAAAAATCAAAACCCGAGACCGCATCCTGCAAACCAGCCTGGCGCTGTTTAACAGCGTTGGCGAGCCCAATGTTACAACCTTGCTGATTTCCGACGAACTGGATATCAGCCCGGGCAACCTGTACTACCACTTCAAGAGCAAGGGTGACATCGTCGGGGAACTGTTCGATCAGTACGAACTGGACATGCTGGATCTGTTGACGGTTCCCGAAGACGCTGACATCTCTCTGGACCAGCAGGGGTTCTTTCTGCACCTGCTGTTTGAGACGGTGGCGCGTTACCGGTTTCTTTATCAGGATCTGGTGAATGTGCTGTCCCGGTACGACCAGTTGCGGGTGCGGTTCAAGCGGATTCAGAAGAAAAAAACGTCGGCATTCAGGGCAATCTGCGAAAGCTTCCGTCGGCAAGGCACCCTGATAATCGATCAGGAAGAGCTTGATTCCCTGTGTGAGCAGCTAACGCTAACCGCTTGTTACTGGAGCGCTTTCGATACGCTTTCCCATCTGGACGACCGGGAGTCGGTAGACCCCGGCAGGGGCGTTTACCAGATGATGCACCTGATACTTCCCTACCTGGCACCAGCCGACCGGGAAGAAGCCCGGCTGATGAGCCGGGACTATCTTTAAAGACCACCTTTAAAGACAACCGGCCCTGGTGATCGCTGGCGTTATTCTTCCTCGTCGTCTTCAGCCTGTTTACGCAGCCGTGCCAGTTCCCCCTCAAGCGCTTCGACCCGGCGTGCCAGGGAGTCAATTTCATCGCGACGATGGATACCGAGCCTTCTGAGGGCGCCCGATACCCGCTCGTCGAACATGTGTTCAAGACGGTCCCAGGTGCCCGTCGCCCTCTCGCGAACGCCTTCAACCCGGTCTTCAACGGATTTGATCTGTTTTTCAACGACACCCCGGGTTCTGTTCTCCAGTTGCTCGCCTTCCTGAACCAGTCGGTCGAAGAAACGACCGGTGTCTTCCTCGGCCTTGGTATAGGCACCCAGCCCCGCCAACCAGATCTGGCGCGCGGAACCCTTGATTTTTGCGGCCAGTTGCGCATCATTCTCCGGCTTATCGTCGTTTTGTTCAGACATGTAACAACCTCGGGTGCGGATATTTCTCTTGAAAGCCTATTGTATTACAGCTTGGGCGGGATTTCAGTCGGCCTGAAAACCGCTCAGTCAAAGGGCGCAGTATAAAGGCCTATCCGATATGAAAAAATGTTTTCAAACGAAAGTGGCTCTCGCTTGAAGTGTTCAGGATTTAGTCAATACTTCCCTATACCGGTGTCCCTACTGATGCCGGTTTGTCTGGAAGTCTTTCATGGATACTACTCGCACGCCTCTGCCCGGCATCCTTTGCCGGGCTTTTTTTTGGTATTATCGCCTATGGGTATATGCTCATCCCCCACCCATCCCGGAGGCGAAACCCCATGGATATCAGAAAGATTGATGACAACATCTCGGTAGCTCCGCAGATTTCCGTTGAAGACGTGGCAGAGGTCGCAAAGCTGGGGTTCAAAACCCTGGTAGCCAATCGCCCTGATCAGGAGGAGCCCGGGCAACCTTCCATGGCTGATATCGAAGCAACAGCCCGCGAGCACGGCCTGGCCTGGGTGTTCATGCCGGTGGAGTCCGGGAATATCACCGACGACGATGTAAGCCGGTTCGCGCCAGTGATCCGGGACGCTGAAAAGCCCGTACTGGCATTCTGCCGTTCCGGAACCCGTTGCACCGTGCTCTGGGCATTGAGTTCGGCCCGAAACACCTCAGCCGACGAAATCTTCACCAAGGCCCGCAACGCCGGTTACGACATCACTGGCCTGGCACCACGTATGGCTCGGCAGGCCGGAGAGAAAGGCTGACCTTTTCACAACGCAAAACCAACGCTCAGGATCGACCGCATGCAATTCAAAGGTTCAGAGAATTTCAGCCACGCACAGCCTGAGAGGCTGGGCGTGCTGGTAACCAACCTGGGTACCCCGGACGCCCCTACAACCTCCGCACTGCGCCGGTACCTCGCTGAATTTCTCTCGGACCCAAGGGTGGTGGAACTGCCCCGGCCTGTGTGGTGGTTGATCCTGCACGGCGTTATTCTGCGGATTCGCCCCAGGCGCAGTGCAGAGGCCTACGCCAGTGTCTGGCAGCTAGAGGGCTCGCCCCTGCTGCTGCACACTGCGAAACAGGCTGAGGGCATCCGGGAAGCGCTCAAGCGCAAATACGGCGCCAATGTCGTGGTTGGATTTGCCATGCGTTACGGCAACCCCTCGATTTCCCGCGTTCTGGACGAAATGCAGGAGCAGGGTGTTCGGAAACTTCTAATCCTTCCGTTGTACCCCCAGTACTCGGCGTCTACCTCCGCATCAACCTTCGATGCAGTTGCCCGCGATTTCACCAGACGCCGGTGGCTGCCGGATTTCCGGTTTATTTCCCACTACCCGGACTACCCGCCTTACATTGAGGCCATGGCGCGTCACATAGAGGCCCACTGGGCCAACCACGGGCGCAACCAGAAACTGGTTCTCTCCTACCACGGGGTTCCGCTGAAGTACCTGACCAGGGGCGATCCGTACCACTGTGAATGCCACAAAACATCGAGGCTGCTGGCCGGGCGGCTTGGTTTGAGCGAAGAAGATTACATGACCACCTTCCAGTCCCGGTTTGGCAAGGAGGAATGGCTAAAGCCCTACACGGACGAGACGCTCAAATCACTGCCTGGCAAAGGCGTTAAATCCATCGACGTGTTCTGCCCGGGATTCTCATCCGATTGCCTTGAGACCATTGAGGAAATCGCTGGGGAGAACCGTGAATATTTCTTGGCGGCGGGCGGCGAGGGGTTCAGCTATATCACGGCACTGAACGCCACGCCCGGGCACATAGAAGCGCTGGTGAAGCTGATCGAAGAGAATCTGCAGGGCTGGCAGGTACCCAGGAACGAGCCGGAAGCAGTGGCTGTGCGCCAGCAGAGGGCAGACGAGCAGAAAGAGCGGATCTATCCCGGCCGGAACCTCTGAGCTGCTGCTATTGGAAATACGGGGCAGCATCAGTTGCTCCGGTCTTCTCCCTCCTGACTATCCCCGGAAAGGTCAGGCATCGACTGGCAGAGAGTGCACGCACCGGTGTTCACCGCCGCGCCGCCGGCTTCAACGTACCGGGTCTTTTGGCTGGCCTTGCCCCGGTTCACCGACACAGAGAACTTCCGGTCACGACATTCCGCCGAACTGGCTTTGAATTGCCGGGGGTTTTGTGAGTCTGCCATAACGAGCCCTCGCGATATCACGACGCCCATTGTGAGGGTACCCTGACGTTAATCCAAGTAGGGAAAACCACTGGGAAAGTGAGTTGAAGTCGGGAGTTTCAGGTTAAAGAAGATGGAAAAATGGCGGTGGGCCAGGAAACTGCGCCGACACCCTATAACCCCAGAAACCACGGGAAATGCGGGATTCCGGTGGGTATGATGTGAAGTGGACCCCATCAGCAAAGAAGGGTCAGGCTGCTAATGCAGAGCAGCGGCAAATAACCGCGCCTTTGGATCGGCACATACAAGAGAGGCGGCGTAGAAGAAAGCACCGCTGCATGGACCATGGGGCTCACCCGAAACCTCTCGCTAACCTGTGGCCTGTACTCCAAAGGTAAGGCCGTGTCGGAACTGAAAGCCGCAGTCGATACCATCCCCGTGTGCCAATAACAGAGTAACAGTAAGCTCCGTGAGGGTGATCTTTATTCATCATCACCCTCAAACAATGCAAGCTCCCTCACAGTTTCTTCAGTGGGGCTCACTCGGACCTCGCGTATAGCTCCAGGTCCGCTTTCGTAATGCTTGCAGCGGGTACGAGGCGATAGTGTTTTTCCTGCACCACACACACCTCGTCATCCTGCATCACCAACTCAAACATTGCGATAAGGTTATCATCCATGAACTGCGCGGACACAGCACGGCAGGCCAGGTCTGGAAATTTTTGCTCGCAGAGCAGGATATCCTGCGATGTCTGGACTGATCCATGTTTGTCTTTTCCACCCTTTGCCTGCACCGGAATTACGAAGTGTTGTCCATGATTGTTCAGGCCAACATAAATTTCATCAATTTCGATCTGACCTATCCCTTTGACGGTAGTTCTGAGGTGGTTTTGCAACGAGTTCGCAGTAACTCCCAAAAAAGTATCTACCAGTCTGTTGTACCTGACTTTCGCAAGGAGAGCTTGCTCGTCGTTTAGAGCGTATGCGTTGATAATTTCCGGTGTTGAATCTGGAATCTTTACTTTTATTAGGTCGTCGCGCGGTACGATGCGATTGAGTTTCACGAGCTTGAAACGGTACTTTGCGCGGCCCGCGCCTACAATAATCCACTCAAGGTCATCGGGCGCAGTTTCCTGAATGGTTTGAGGGAAGTCGTTTCTATACCTGAAGGAATAAATCACGTCGCCGGGATTCTTTGGGAGCTCGACCTGTAGTTTGTTTGCACAATCAATCAGTTCACTCCGCTCGAAGACAAACTCAGTTATGCCGGACTGGTAATGGTTACCAAATATTTCCGCGATCAGGGCGCTGTATCGGTTTTGCTTTTTCTTAGGCATTAGCTTCCTCAGTGATTGCAGCTTGCAGGGCCAGAGTCAGTTGTTCCGCATCTTCCGCTTGCTCAACAGCTTTAGCAGTCTTTCGTGTCCTCTGAGCTATGGTGTCGACTGGGACACCGAACTTTTTCGCGGCCCTGCTCATGTCCATGTGAAGCAGTTCGTCAGCACCGAGGTTAATGTGTTCAGCGGGATGAACCGGGGTATAACGGAGCGCCTCTGCAATTTGCCTGGCCACAGATCTTCCCAGCATGGGCGGAACACTGTTTCCGACCTGCCTGAAGCCATGCCATTTTGTTGAATGGAACCTGAACCAGTCGGGATAAGAATGGAGCCTCGCAGCTTCACGCACGGTGATGACCCGTGGTAACTCAGGGTGGATCGGTCGTGGTGAGGTAAAGGCACCCCTCGCACTATCGGTCCCGGCCCGCAAGGTATTGCACAGACCCTCAGGATCAAGTTTTCTGAAACGGCTCACTGGCTCCGTCTTGCCGGGTTCAGTAGCAAGGAATCGAGACTGGGATAACTCCGTGTGTTTTGTTCGTAAGCTCGATGTCAGCAGTGAGTTATCAAAACGACGGAGGAAGCTGTAGTCTGACTCATCGGTTTGTTGGCCCCTGAGGATTCGTGCATATGTCGATGTGGTTTCCCAGTCAGTCGCAACCGTGTCTGAATCGACAAGTTCAGGGAATTCGTTAGCGTCCGGCAGGTCACCGATAGCTTCCTTGACAGTGACCATTCCATTGTATGGCTCGGGATATACAGGCAGGGGTAGGCCACGCCTGGCCCCCATGAGAAATAGCCTCTGGCGCGACTGCGGGACACCGTAGTGAGCCGCATTCAGCACCTCGTAAGGGTTGACCACATCATAGCCCGAGTCCGTTAGGGCCTTGATCATGTCTTTAAGAAACTTCACGTGCCTGCCAACTGTCAGGCCCTTAACATTCTCAAACACGAAGTAACGGGGCTGAAGTTCGTAAACTAGGCGCACGTAGTCTGACGCCAGCTGATTCCGGGGGTCATCGAGAGTGCGTTTACCGATGAGTGAAAATCCCTGACACGGCGCTCCGCCGAAGACGACATCGATTTGTCGATTTCCCAGATCAGCACGCTGCCGGATGTCCTCACCTGTCAGATCTGTGACACTCGCGCAGATGACCTTAGAGTACGGAAAGTTGTACTCGTGCGTAGCACAATGAATTGGGTCAATCTCTACGGCAGCCGCCACATCGAAACCGGCCTGTTCGAAGCCCAGGGATAAACCACCAGCACCTGCGAACAGGTCAATGCCAATTGGTCTTTCTTGTGTTTTGCGTGATGAGGCCATGTGTTGTTACTTTTCCGTTTCTGCGAGCGCGACAAGACTCCGTGCCGTCTACCGTGACAGTCAACCGAATCGAAAATTAACACAAAATTCGTCTGTATTCTTTAATCGCGTGAACATCTGGCTTCCCCGGTACCCGCCCATGCTTCGACCTCTGGCGAGTTCTTTCAGGCTTTGCGCCTCACGGGAAAGGGCTGGGGCCAAGCCTGCTCGGCAAAGTGTCCACTTGAGTAAGCTGACCCATTCCAGCTGCTACAGCTTCAGATGATAGGAGCCTTTGCTGAGTTCGAGCGGTCGATGATCAGGGAGCACCAGCGGGAAGGCATAGCAGCCGCTAAGGCCAAAGGTAAACAGATAGGGGCAAAGCGTAAGCTGACAGATGAGCAGGTGCCAGAGACTCGCTAATTTCCGTCCATAAACGGCGTGTTTGAGAGCTTTTTGTCTGGCTATGGATGACCAGAATCCGGTGCCATGAATATACACTTTATGGTGTCGGAAATGGTCAACAGCAGGTCAATAGGGGCTGTGTAAGGTGCTGATTTTTCTATGAAAATATAAAATGGCGGTGGGCCAGGGATTCGAACCCCGGGACGGCTACTAACCGTCGGCGGTTTTCAAGACCGCTGCATTAAGCCACTCTGCCAGCCCACCGTTTTCCCATTGCCGCCATTGCGACAGCGGGAAGCATGATACCGGAATTGCCTGTGCTGTCAACGCCCTGCATAAAACCCACCGTATTTTCCAACATTAACGGTCTTTAATGGAATCCAGGGGCCAGTTTCATGTCGTAAACGATTGAAAGTTGCGTATCTGACACTATGATGAGATACAGTATCCAGTCGTTATAAAACGGAGATGACAATGGCAGACAAACGTTTCGGCGTTCAAAATTCTCAGGGAGCCTATTCTGCTCCCCAGACCGAGCGTGCAACCACAGGAATCAGCGCTGACGCGATGAGTGTGTTGCGCAACACCTACATGCTACTGGGTATAACCCTCGCCTTCTCGGCGCTTACCGCTTTCCTGAACATGAACGGAACCCATCCGGGTTTTCTGATCACCATTGTGGGATACATCGGTCTGCTGTTCGCGACCTATAAGCTGAAGAACAGCCCCTGGGGTATCGTGACCACCTTCGCCCTGACCGGCTTCATGGGGTACACCCTTGGCCCGATCATTGGCGCATTCGTTGCCGCCGGAGCCTCTCAGATCGTTGCTCAAGCGCTGACGCTGACTGCAATCGCCTTTGTGGGCTTGTCCGCAACGGCAATCATCACCAAGAAAGACTTCAGCTTCATGTCCAGCTTCCTGACCGCCGGCGCGTTTGTGCTGATCGGCGCCATGCTACTGGCCTTCCTGATGGAAAGCTCTGCCCTGCAACTGGCGGTATCCGCAGGCTTCACCATTTTCGCATCCGTTATGATCCTGTTTGAGACCAGCCAGATCATCAAGGGCGGCGAGCGCAATTACATTATTGCGACGGTCGGCCTGTATGTTTCAATCTACAACCTGTTCCTCAGCCTGCTGAACCTGCTGTCCGCGTTCAGTGGCGACAACTGATACCGGGCTGGAATAACCCGCTCCAAAACCCCGGCAGTTGCCGGGGTTTTTGCTTCAGGTACTTTTTGCTTCAGGTACACTGAAAACACCCGGAACATCCATAACCACAAACGAACCAGAATCATGGCCGATACCTCATCTGAAACCTTCACCCTGGTCATTACTGGCGCACCTTATTCCTCCCAGGCCCCCCAGACGGCCCTGGGCTTCGCCAGGGCTGCCACGGACGCAGGCCACCGCATCGCCCGCATCTTCCTCTACGGTGACGGTGTTCATCTCGCCTCGGCACTGAGTGCGCCCCCCTCTGACGAGACGCACTGGCCAAAGGAATGGGCGGGCTTTCTCGAACACCATGGCATCCCCGGAATAGCCTGCATTGCTTCTGCGTTGCGCCGGGGTCTGGTGAACGAAACCGAGCAGAAGCGCTACGCGTTACCTGGTTCCAACCTGCTTCACCCTTTCGAAATCGCCGGCCTGGGCGAATGGGTTGAGGGCCGTATGATGTCTACACGAACACTCTATTTCCACGCCGGAGGCTAACCATGAGCACCCTGATCATGATAGACCAGCCACCCTATGGCACCTGGAACGGGCGAGAAGCACTGGACATGGCATTCTCCCTCGCTGCGTTCGACCAGTCGGCATCGCTGCTGTTTACCGGTGCGGGAGTCATCTGGCTGAAGCGGGCACAGGATGCGGCCGGCATAGCGCAGAAGTCGGTGGAGAAAAACCTGTCGGCAGCGCCCATTTTCGGCATTGAGGCGATCCTTGCAGACCGTTCAGCCTGCCAGAGGTATGGGCTGGATGAGGCCTCGCTTATTACCGGCGTGACTCTGGTGGATGCCAACGGAGCCCTGCTCGATCAATACAACCACACCGCGTTTGCAGGTTAACCGGACATGAGCTCATTCAATACCCTGCATATTCTGAATAAATCCCCGCAGCACCCCAGGGCAGCGCAATGCCTCGCCTTGCTATCCGAGGGAGATGCCCTGTTGCTGACCGAAAACGGCGTTTTGTTGCTCTGTGCAGGGAGCCTGCCGGCTATGGGCAAGGTATTCGCACTTTCGCCGGACGTTTCCGCCCGTGGTATCGGTAATACGATTGGTGATGCGACATTGGTGGAGTTTGGCGATATGGTGGCATTGTCGCTTCAGGCCCAACGGGTAATCAGTTGGTAAGCCATGACAAGCAGCACGATGCCGGAACGCAATAACGAAGGATTTCTTGAGGATGCCCGCGCCTGGACGGAAGACATCGCGATCAGGATTGCGGCGGATGATAGTATTCAGTTAAGTGAAAATCATTGGGAAATCATAATGTTCCTTCGTTATTTTTACAAGGAACATGAAATGTCGCCACCCTCAAACAGGCTGTTCGTGAAGGCCGTGAAGGAGGCACTTGGAGAGAACAAGGGCAACAGCATCTACCTGATGCAGCTGTTTCCCGGCACACCTGCAAAAACCGCCTGCCGGATTGCCGGGCTGCCCCGGCCGACTAACTGTCTGTAGGGCGCTCGGAGGGCTTGCCGGGGTTTTCCCGTTTATCCCGCTCAAGGTCTGCCGCAGTCCCAAGGAAACTGCTCAGCCCGTTTTCAAACAGCCCGGAGCCGAACTTCAGAAACTGGCGGGTCGATTCCTTGACGGTACCGTCCAGGGCCCTCTCGGGCAGTTCTCGCAGCGTGTCTGCCACACCCTTTTTCACTCCCTGTGTAACCGCCGGTTCAATTTCCCGGGATGCCTCGATCAGTTCGGCGACTTTGCGGTCCAGATAAGGACGAACGACGAAGCGCCAGAACCCTCCAAGTACGAGAAACACGGCGACAGCCGTAACCAAAGCCTGAACGGTAAGTGATGCCCAGAGAGGCATGGCCTTCCTCCTTAGTACGCCCTCAAAGGAACAGGGCGTAGTTTTCCTGGAATGTCAGGTATGTGAGGGACAGGAACTGCAGCAGTCCCGCCAGACCGCCGAAAATGCCGCCAACGATCATCAGCTGGCTTTCCTCCTCCCGGAAAGCCGGGCGAAGAATGTCCTGGAATTCGGAGGGTTCCAGGGCTTTCATCTGGCCTGACAGGACCTCCGCCACGACCGGCGCCCGCTCGCGGTTAAAGGCGGGATCACTGAACACATCATGGGTTGCCAGCAGGGCTTTCTGGTTCATGGCCTTTTTCAGTTCCGTGTAACCCGTCATGCCCACGGTTACCTGCGCTGCCAGTTTCATAATGACAGAGTTGTCCAGCAAAGGCCGCAGGTGCTTCTGGATGATAGCCCGGGTTCGGTCACCGTGACTGCCGTTTATCATGGCATCGGCCACTTTTTCCACTGTCATCAGTTCTTCGGCCACCAGCTTCGCCCAGACATCACTGATCTCGGATTGGCGGCGCAGGAACAGGCCCTGGACTTTCCAGAACAGAAACCGCCGGGGCTTGAGCGGTGCGAAAATGAGGTTGATGGCGATCCAGTTGGTAACAAAGCCAATCACGAAGCCACCGAGCGGCAGCAGCCAGGGCTCCGGATACCTGGACCACAGCGGCACCAGAACCGCACCCAGAATACCGCCAATAATGGCGCCCCGGTTGATCACGGACCTGAGCTCAACCGCTCCCGCCTGCCTGAAGATCCGGTTCATCAGGTCCGGATGGGTTGCCAGCTCCCGGCTGAGCAGTGCCTTGAGGTCCACCAGTTCATCCAGATCGTCGCCAAAATCCTCCACCAGATCCTCAATCCGGGACGGTAACTGCTCCCTCGCCCACTGATAAATCCGGTTTTTCAGAAATACGGGGAGGTTATCCCAGAGCACCGGCTGGATTTCGTACATGACTTCATCAATGTACTCATCCATACGGGGCGTGACCTGGGAAATAACCTGCTCGACAATGCGTTGAGGTTCAAGCTTCTGGTAGACCGCATTCAGGTCGCCAAATTGCTGCAAGGTTCTGTCGAGGCAGATATGAGCCATTTTTTCGGCTTTGCGAGGGATAACGCCCTGCCAGCCGACAATCCCTACGCCGGTAAACTGAACGGGATAAAAAGACATCTGGATGGCAAGCCAGTTGGTGAACCAGCCAACCACAGCCGCCGTGAGCGGCAATGACAGAAGCGCAACGTCGAACAAGTTTGACCCCGGTTTGAGTGTGTAATCCGGTTAAGCCGGTAATATATCCGTCAACAAACACACGATTGTACCCGTGTGCTGTTTCTGTTTGTGCGACGAATGATAAAGCAACCGAGTGGTCACAACATTGGCCGTGCCGCCTTTGTGAACTCGGTATTACGGCAGCCTGGATGGCAGCTACCGCAGCCCAGGAGACGCGGTAGCTCACGGTGAGGAGCGCTTACTGCTTACTGCTTACTGCTTACTGCTTACTGGTAGTATGCGTTTTCAGTGTAGGAGTGATCGGTTACATCCCGCACGGCGGTGATTTCCGGCACCCGCTCCTTCAAGGTGGATTCAACCCCCTGTTTCAGGGTCAGGCTGACCGCGGAACAGCCCTGGCAGCCACCGCCAAAGCGAAGAACAGCCACGGACCCATCGACGATTTCCACCAGAGACACTTCGCCGCCGTGGGACGCCAGATTGGGGTTTATTTCAGACGCCAGAACATAGTTGACGCGATCCGGAAGGGGGGCGTCGTCGTCGATTTTGGGCACCTTGGCATTCGGCGCCTTGATGGTGAGCTGGCCACCCATCTGGTCTTTTGAATAGTCCACATACGCTTCTTCCAGGAAAGGCACCGAATTGTGGTCCAGGTACAGGGTGAACTTCTCGAGGTCTACCTGCTCGTCCGTGGGAACCACTTCGTTGGGCGGGCAGTAGGCCAGACAGGTTTCGGCATTTTTAGTGCCGGGCTGGGTCACGAAGATCCGTACGCCCATGCCTTCCACGTCCTGTTTTTCGATAAGTTGCGCGAGGTAGTCCCGTGCGGGATCTGTCACAGTAACCAATGCCATGTTTTCAACCCATTTGAAAGTTTGCAACTATTTTAAGGCAGTTCGCGGGAACATGAAAGACCAAGTAAAATAGTCGGGCTTTGCGAGGGGTGATGAATTTCCCGTATGCAAGCTCATTTCAGGAAGGCAATTGATAATGGTCATTGGCACTAAGACGGGCTCAGGCATTTTTGCTATGATCCCGCGCCATTGACTTCAATACAGCGTTAATAACGACACCCGGAAGTAATCCTATGACTGATCGTAACACCCGTCTCGACCAGCTCCACAAGGCCCTGCAGGAACGCATTGTGATTCTTGATGGCGGCATGGGGACCATGATCCAGAACCTGAAACTGGACGAGCAGGCCTTTCGGGGCGACCGGTTTGCCGATTACGAGCGGGAGGTTCAGGGCAACAACGACCTGCTGAACCTGACTCAGCCTGCCCTGCTCCGTAATATTCACGCGGATTACCTGGATGCCGGCGCGGATATTATCGAGACCAATACCTTCAACTCCACACGGCTGTCCCAGGCGGATTACGGCCTCGAGGAAATTGCCAAGGAGCTGAACGTGTCGGCGGCCCGGCTGGCCCGGCAGGTCGCGGACGAATATACCGCGAAGAACCCGGCCAAACCACGGTTTGTGGCAGGCGCGGTTGGTCCCACATCCCGAACGGCGTCGATTTCACCGGATGTGAACAACCCGGGGTACCGCAATGTCGATTTCCAGACCCTGGTTGATAACTATTACGAGGCGATAGAAGGTCTTGTTGAAGGCGGTTGCGACCTGATTCTGATCGAGACCATCTTCGACACACTGAACGCCAAGGCCGCGATTTACGCGACTCAGCAATATTTTGAAGACAGCGGCGTCACCCTGCCGATCATGATCTCAGGCACCATTACGGATGCCTCCGGACGCACCCTCTCGGGCCAGACGACCGAAGCTTTCTGGAACTCAGTGGCTCACGCCAGACCAATTTCAGTAGGCCTGAACTGTGCCCTCGGTGCCGACGCCCTGCGCCCCTATGTGGAGGAACTGTCCGCCAAGGCCGAAACCTACGTCAGCGCCCACCCCAACGCCGGCCTTCCGAACGAGTTTGGCGAATACGACCAGACCCCGGAGGAAATGGCCGAGATTGTCGAAGGTTTTGCCCGGGACGGTTTCCTGAACATCATCGGTGGCTGCTGCGGCTCCCGCCCGGACCACATCGAAGCCGTCGCCCAGGCTGTTGCCAAGTACCCGCCCCGCAAGATTCCGGAGCGTCCGAAGGCCCTGCGCCTGTCTGGCCTCGAGCCGTTCACCGGCGATGAAAACGCCCTGTTCATCAACGTGGGCGAGCGTACCAATGTCACCGGCTCCAAACGCTTCCTGCGACTGATTAAGGAAGAGCAGTACGAAGAAGCCCTGAGCGTCGCCCGGGACCAGGTGGAAAATGGCGCCCAGATTATTGATATCAATATGGATGAGGGCATGCTGGAGTCCAAGGAGGTGATGGTTACCTTCCTGAATCTGGTGGCTTCCGAACCGGATATCTCCCGGGTTCCCATCATGATCGATTCGTCCAAGTGGGATGTTATCGAAGCGGGCCTGCGCTGCATCCAGGGCAAGGCAGTGGTGAACTCCATCAGTCTCAAGGAAGGCGAAGAGGAGTTTATCAAACGCGCCAGGGACTGCATGCGCTATGGCGCCGCCGTTGTGGTTATGGCGTTCGATGAGCAGGGCCAGGCAGACACCTACGAGCGCAAGACACAGATCTGCAAACGCTCCTACGATGTTCTGACGGGCATCGGCTTCAACCCCGGCGATATCATTTTCGATCCGAATATTTTTGCCATTGCCACCGGTATCGAGGAACACAACAACTACGCGGTGGACTTTATCAATGCCACCCGCTGGATTCGAAAGAACCTTCCCTACGCCTCAGTCTCCGGCGGAGTGAGCAACGTGTCCTTCTCCTTCCGGGGCAACGATATAGTGCGTGAAGCCATTCATTCCGTGTTTCTCTACCACGCCATCAAGGCCGGCATGAACATGGGCATTGTAAACCCCGGGCAACTGGTCATTTACGATGAGATCGACCCGGAACTGAAAGAACGGGTGGAAGACGTTGTTCTGAACCGCCGCGATGACGCCACCGACCGCCTGCTTGAAATCGCCGAGCGCTACAAGGGCCAAGGCGGCAAAACCCACGAAGAGGATCTCGCCTGGCGTGAGTGGCCGGTGGAAAAGCGACTGGAACATGCTCTGGTAAAGGGTATTACCACCTACATCGTGGATGACACGGAAGCCTGTCGCCAGAGAGCCAACCACCCCATTGAGGTTATTGAAGGCCCGCTGATGGACGGCATGAACGTGGTCGGTGACCTGTTCGGCGACGGCAAGATGTTCCTGCCCCAGGTGGTCAAAAGCGCCCGGGTCATGAAGCAGGCCGTGGCACACCTGATACCCTACATCGAAGCCGAAAAAACCGAAGGCCAGAAAGCCAAGGGCAGGATCCTGATGGCCACGGTCAAAGGTGATGTCCACGATATCGGCAAGAACATCGTGGGCGTGGTACTTCAGTGCAATAACTACGAGGTGATTGATCTGGGTGTCATGGTGCCCTGCGACAGGATTCTGGACGCGGCGATAAAGCATGACGTCGATATTATCGGCCTTAGCGGCCTTATCACGCCCTCCCTGGATGAAATGGTCCACGTCGCCCGTGAAATGCAGCGTCTGGATTTCAACATTCCGCTGATGATTGGTGGCGCTACCACCTCCAAGGCCCACACCGCTGTCAAGATCGAACCCCAGTACAAAAATGACATCGCTCTGTATGTCTCGGATGCCTCCCGCTGTGTGAATGTGGCTTCGCAACTGCTCAGCAAGACCGCCAAACCCGACCTGGTGGGCGCCGCCCGTTCCGAATACGACCAGGTCCGCGAACGCCGCAAGAACCGGGGCGACCGCACCAGACTGGTCTCCCTGAAGGAAGCCCGGGATCGCGCGCCGGACATCCGCTTTGAGGGTTACCAGCCACCAAAACCAGCCTTCACCGGTATCCGGGTGTTTGAGGAATATGATCTCAACGAGCTGATCGATTACATCGACTGGACGCCGTTTTTCGTGTCCTGGGATATTTCCGGAAAGTACCCGGCCATATTTGATGACCCCAAGCGTGGCGAGGCTGCGCGGCACCTGTTTGACGACGCCCAGACGATTCTCCACCGGATGATCGACGAAAAGCGGGTATCCGCCCGTGGCGTCATCGGTTTCTGGCCGGCGAACCGGCGCGGAGACGACATTGTACTGTACACGGATGAATCCCGCTCCGAAGAGCTGGCTACCCTGCACCATCTTCGCCAGCAAGACGAGAAGGCGCCAGGCAAACCAATGATGGCCCTTTCCGATTTTGTGGCCCCTGAAGGGTCGGAAACCTGTGATTATGTGGGCGGTTTCGCGGTAACCACCGGCGTGGGTGCCGAGGAATTCTCGGTGGAGTTCAAGGACGCCAATGACGATTACAACGCCATCATGGTCAAGGCCCTGGCCGACCGGCTGGCTGAAGCGTTCGCCGAGCGCATGCATGAGCGGGTCCGGAAGGAATTCTGGGGCTACGCCGCCGGCGAGCAGTTGGGCAGTGCCGATCTGATCAAGGAACGCTATCGGGGCATTCGCCCTGCGCCAGGCTATCCCGCCTGCCCGGATCACACTGAGAAGGCCTCGCTGTTCAAACTGCTGGATGCCACCAACAAGGCCGGTATCCAACTGACTGACCACTTTGCCATGTTCCCGGCGGCAGCGGTGTCTGGCTGGTACTTTGCCCATCCGGAATCCAAGTACTTTGCGGTCGGGAAAATTGGCGCGGATCAGGTTGAGGACTATGCTGCACGCAAAGGCATTTCCAAGGCTGAAGCGGAACGCTGGCTGGCGCCCAGCCTGGCATACGATCCGGCGGAGTAAGCTTCAGATTCGACTGATAACAGGGGCGGCTTTATGAGGGAATCCTCCGGGGCGGAAAACAAGGATCAACAAAAACCAAAAGGACCCGGCGTTCTGAAAGTCATGCAAAGCATCCTGGCTGGCGCTTTCGGGGTTCAGTCCGACAAGCGCCGGGAAGAGGATTTTTCAAACCACAGCCCCTGGCCCTACATTATTGCCGGCGTGCTATTCACCGTCAGTTTTGTGGTGGCACTGATTGCGATCGTGCAGCTGGTTCTGGCCAGCCGGTAAGGTTATTGACTGGAGACCCAGACCACCGCCAATGCTACAGCCAGCATGACCAGCAGAACGGCGGCAACAGCATCCGCCTGGCTATCTGAGCGCACGGTCTTCTTCATGTCTTTTCCTCTTTCCGGGTTCAATGTCGCTTTCTTGTTATCGAAGTTCCAGCGAGGTGCAACGGCTCCGCTGACGCTTTTAAGTTAAGCAGGAAATTGATATTCGTCCAGTTCACTGTTCTGCCTGCTTATCGCCTGAATCGATAAACATATTTTGAAATAATCATTTTAAGAATAAAAGGCCGCTGTTATCCTTCACTGCAGATATAAGGCCGTCGGCCCGGATATGACGCTTTCAAGCAGGATCTTCCTACTATGTACGTATACGATGAACACGATCAGCAGTTAGCTGCTGAGAGGGTTGCCCAGTTTCGTGACCAGACCGAGAGGGCCCTGGCCGGCGAACTGGCTGAAGATGAGTTCCTTCCCCTGCGCCTGCAGAATGGCCTGTACATTCAGCGTCTTGCCCCGATGCTCAGGATCTGTGTTCCCTACGGCATGATGCGTTCTGACCAGCTTCGCAGGCTGGCACGCGTCACCCGTGACTATGACAAAGGCTACGCCCATTTCACAACTCGTCAGAACGTGCAGCTGAACTGGCCTGCGCTTGAGGATGTCCCTGACATTCTGGCAGAACTGGCCGAAGTGGAGATGCACGCCAACCAGACCAGCGGTAACTGCATCCGGAACACCACCACGGACCAGTTCTCCGGTGTTCAGTCTGACGAAATTGCAGACCCGAGGCCCTATTGCGAAATCATTCGCCAATGGTCTACTTTCCACCCGGAATTTGCGTTCCTGCCGCGCAAATTCAAGGTGGCCGTGAATGCGTCGGAGCATACAGACCGGGCGGCCATTCAGGTGCACGATATCGGCCTGCAGATGGTCCGCAACAATGCCGGTGAACTGGGTTTCCGGGTTCATGTTGGCGGTGGCCTGGGCCGCACACCGATGGTCGGGCCGGTGATTCGTGAATTTCTTCCCGAGCTGGATCTGCTCACCTATCTGGAAGCCGTGCTCCGGGTTTATAACCGGTACGGTCGCCGGGATAACAAGTTCAAGGCCCGTATCAAGATTCTGGTCAAAGCACTGACGCCGGAAGGGTTTGCCGAAAAGGTCGAAGCCGAGTGGGCCCACATCAGGGATTCCCCGACCCGTCTGACCCGCGACGCCATTGAGCGTATCCAGGGCTACTTCACCGAGCCGGATTACGCAGCACTCGAGAATGCCACGGACTTATTGGCTAGCCAGCGTTTCGAGCACAGAAGCTTTGACCAGTGGCTGACTCATAACGTGGACACCCACAAAAAACCGGGTTATGCCATTGTTACCCTGACCATGAAGAAGACCGGGACGCCTCCGGGTGATGTCACTGACCGGCAACTTGAACAGATCGCGGATCTGGCCGACGAATACAGTTTTGGCGAAATCCGGGTAACCCACCATCAGAACGTGGTACTTGCGGATGTCCGCCAGGATCGGCTGCTGGAGCTTTGGCGGGCCATCACGCCCATGGGGTTTGGCACTGCTAACCTGAACACACTGACGGATGTGATCTGCTGCCCCGGTGGTGATTTCTGCGCCCTGGCCAACGCCAAATCGATCCCGGTGGCCGAAGCCATCCAGCGAAAGTTCGATGACCTCGACTACCTGTACGATCTGGGCAATATTGATCTGAACATTTCCGGCTGTATGAATGCCTGTGGTCACCACCATGTTGGCAATATCGGAGTTCTCGGTGTCGACAAGAAGGGTGAGGAGTTCTATCAGATCAGTCTGGGCGGTTCGTCCCACCATGATGCCTCAATTGGCAAGATCCTGGGGCCGTCGTTTGCACGGAACGAGATGCCCGAGGTGATCGCCAAGATCATTGATGTGTTCGTGGATAAGCGCACCGAGGAAGAAACCTTCCTGGACACTTATCGCCGTGTTGGAATTGATCCTTTCAAGGAGCGGGTTTATGCCTAACGTTATTTCCCGGGATGGCAGCATCCGTCACGACAACTGGGTTGTGGTGCCCCGCCCTGCTGAGGGCGAGTCACTGGATATTCCCGCTGACCAGCCGGCGCTGATCCCGGCGGATCTGTGGCTGGCCGGCCATGAGCATTTTGCTGGCCGCCAGGACATCGGCGTGTGGTTCGACAGCCATGACGAGCCGGAGATCCTGGATGGCCGGGTGAATGAGTTGCCGGTGATTGCGGTGAATTTTCCGAAGTTCAGCGATGGCCGCGGTTACAGTATTGCGCGGTTGCTGCGGGAACGTTTCGGCTATGTGAGTGAGCTGCGGGCCATCGGGGATGTGCTGCTGGACCAGCTTCAGTTCATGAAGCGGTGCGGGTTCGATGCCTATGTGCTTCGACCTGACAAGGATATTACCAAGGCGGAGAGGTGCCTGAACTTCTTCAGCTTTGGGTATCAGGCGGCTACCGATACCGACATTCCCCTATTCCGGCGCCGGGCCTCTTAATAAGCCTTGGGAGTACGAAGAGAGGGAACTTGGTTTCCAAAACACGCTCCTTGCGGCACATCCCTGTGACGCTTGGGCTCCGCCATCCATGGCTCCGCACAGTTTTGGAAACCAAGTTCCCTCTCTACTATATCAGCTACTCGACCAGCTACTCGGTTGGTTCCAGGGAATTCTTTTTCCTGACTTTCCCGGTAGCTGCAGGTCGGATCAGGCGAAGCCGTAATCCGACAAACCAGGAAGCCTCTTCCTCAATCTTGCTTCTTACTTCGAGTGATCAAGAACAATCTTCCCGGAAGACTCACCCTTCAAGAACGCCTTCAACGCCCTATCCAGCTCACCTCGTCCGATATCGCGGGCCGAAGCTTCAGTCTTCGGACAGGCCCATTCACCCGCGAACTTCTTCCAGACCGCTTCTTTCTCCGCCAGAGGGATCTCAACGGAATCCACGCCTAGCAGGTTCACACCACGCAGGATGAACGGCAGCACAGTCGTCTGCAGCCCAGGTCCGGCAACCAGGCCGCAGCATGAGACGGAGCCGCCTGGCAGGATCTGTTTGAGGAGTTCGGCCAATGGGCCGCCGCCGACGGTGTCTACCGCGTTAGCGAAGATTGGTTTAACCATCGGTTTCTTTTCTTCGGCCAGGGTTTCGCGGCCGAGGACTTCTTTGGCACCCAGGGCTTTGAGGTCGTCGGCGTGGTCGGCTTTGCCGCTGATGGCAACAACGTCAAAGCCCAGCTTCGACAGAAGTTCCACCGCGACAGAACCAACTGCGCCGGAGGCGCCGGAAACCGCGACCTTACCCTGTGCGGGTTTCGCACCCATGGTCAGGAGTTTCTGAATGCAGAGGCCGGCAGTAAGACCGGCGGTGCCATAGATCATGGCGGTTCTGGCATTCCAGCCGGAAGGCATGGGCACACACCAGCCAGCAGGTACACGGATGTATTCACCGAATCCGCCGTCGGTGTTCATGCCCAGATCGTAACCGGTGACGATAACCGGGCTGCCTTCTTTGGGCGTGCCGGTGGCTGATTCCACCACTTCGCCGGCGGCGTCGATGCCGGGGGTGTGAGGGAAGGAACGGGTAACCCCTTTGTTACCGGAAGCCGACAGCGCATCCTTATAATTCAGGGAAGAGTGAGTAACCCGGATGAGCACGTCACCTTCCGGAAGGTCTGAGGTATTGAGGGTTTTTTCTGCCCCGACATATTCTCCGCCCTGTTCCTCAACGCGCCATGCTTTGAATTCGGTGTTGTTTGTCATGATTGTTCCCCGCTTTCTGTAGGCTACTGGATTTTCTGGTTGCGAAACGCACTCAGTATTTTCCAGACGGTGTGTTCAAGCGCTGTACTGGTTGCCAACCCGAGTTTTTCCGGGAGCGTCCGTTTGCGCTGGTAGGCCACTGAGACTACATCCGCCCTGTCGCAGGCTTCAATGAGATATTCGTCGGAGGTCTTGATCTCGTCGATCAGTTTTACCTCCAGTGCGCGCTTCCCAAACCAGATATCGCCGTTGGCTACCGCAGTTATATCCAGTCCCGGCCGACGTTCACTGACATATTCCTTGAACAGAACATGGGTATCCTCAAGATCTTCGAGGAACTTCTGACGGCCTTTATCTGTATTCTCACCGAAAATCGTCATGGTCCGTTTGTGCTCGCCAGCTGTCAGCACTTCGAAATCGACATTGTTTTTCTGGAGGAAGCGATGGAAATTGGGAAGCTGGGCAACGACACCGATAGACCCCAGGATGGCAAAGGGTGACGCAACGATTTTGTCGGCAACGCAGGCCATCATGTAACCGCCACTGGCGGCGACCTTGTCGACACAGGCGGTCAGGCGGACGCCCTTGGTGCGGATACGGTCCAATTGGGCGGCTGCAAGGCCGTAGGAGTGAACCAGCCCACCACCGCTTTCGAGGCGAATGACGACTTCGTCCTTTTCCGGGTCGGCTACGCTCAGTATGGCAGTGATGGCCCTGCGTAGAGGATCGGTATCGCTGGCTTTGATGTCACCATCAAAATCAAGCACATAGACCCGCCCTCGGCTCTCTTCCCTGGCATTATTCTCCTGCTTTTTCACCTTGGCCGCTTTTTTCTCGGCTTTCTGTTCTTTCTTCCGGGCCTTTTCAAACGCCTTGCGTTCGTGGTCAGACATCAGTCTGGCCTGAATGACCTCGCGCAATTTGCGGTACTTTTCATTGAGCTTTTCAATCTTGAGCTCTCCCTCGCCCTCATGATCGCCCCGGCCCTTCTGGGCTGCCGATATGATGACAGAGATCACGACCAGCGCAGCCACTGCAAAGGTTACGATTTTGGCCAAAAACAAACCGTATTCTGTCAGGAACTCCAAAGTGCTTCTCCAACTGAGTGTGCAAAGACAAGAGTGTAACTTACCGAATTTGTGGTGATAAGGAGAGCAAAAAAATTAAAACAAGCGTTCGATCAACCTTGACAGAACCGACCACTGACCATAAAGTCGGATTGCGAGGTCGGCTCCACCCGGGCACCCGAAAAGGCTCGTGAACCCAGGGACATCAAGCCGCCGTCATGACAAGACAACCATCAAAAAGGGTAAAACAATGTCTGTAGCTCAGGTATTTGAAAAGCTGGAACAGAATTTCAACGCAGACGCAGCGCAGGGCCTGGACCTGGTTTTCCAGTTCGACATCGAAGACGACAAAACCTACCATCTGGTCATCAACGATGGCACCTGCAAGATGCACGAAGGTGCCCATGGCGACCCCTCCGTTACCCTGATCATGAATTCCGAAACCCTGCAGGGCATCGTTTCTGGCGAGACTGACGGCATGCAGGCGTTCATGGCCGGCCAGCTGCGTGCTGAAGGCGACATGATGCTGGCTACCAAACTGGGGGAACTGTTCAGGATGGGCTGACAGCCCTGACCGGGTATAAAAAACCTGCCGTTTTGCGCAGGTTTTTTATACCCGGAATCAATTACTGGCCGCGGAACTGGACCGCTGCCCTCGCCTGCTCAAAGCCCTGCATCGTCGAGCGACGATTCGGCGAGTTTAAGCAGGTCAAGGTTCCGGTCTTCGCTCTTGCCCATGCTTTCTATGTAATATTCCAGGGATGTCAGGGCATCCGCCAGTGCCTCCAGCACCTGATCGGCCGGGGCTTCCCTGGCATCCAGCAGGCGCTCCTGGATTGACGCTGCAACCCGCTCGAGAACACTGGCAGAGGCGGGATCGTTCACCATTTGCAAACCGCCCCAGATACTGTGGAGTGTTGCCGGCAGGTTGGCGAGGTGGAGCTTGTCGTAACCGGATTCAATAAAGGCGGTTATCGCCCGTTTTGCCAGGGTCAGCGCGCCGCGGGCTTCATCGGCAACCACGTAAAGGGCTTCCCTCAGATACACGGACTCTTCCCGCTTTCTTTCGCCGCTGGCAAGAGCATCGGTCTCCGAGGTAATACCGCGGGTTACAATCTGCATGACCGCGTTTTCGATATCCAGAACCGAGTCGGCAAGGCGATAGAGCTCGTCGTCACCCGGCAGACGGGACTCTTTTTCCCAGCCACGCAGTTTGCCGGCCTCCGCCCTTGAAACAGCCGCCAGCTTGTTCAGATCAAGCATAACCAGGGTATTGGCCAGGCGCTCCAGCGCGTCCGCAATGGAAGACAGCTCCGCAAGATCTGGCTCAATTCCGCGCTCGATGATATCCAGCTTGTCTTTAAGCTGATTCAGTTCATCCTGCAGGGCTTCCGACAGGGATTTGAGCACGTCGGTACCCGGGCCATACAGGCGACGGGCGTGGGCCTCGAGCTTGGCATCCGAGTAGTCGGCCGGAGCAAGATGGTAGGCAGAAAGTACCTGGATGACTTCCGGGTTGGCCGAGCCGCTTCGGTAAAGCAGATAGACCAGATCACGGATCAGCGAATCCGGTGCATCTTTGGCTGTCGCTACCTTGCCGACATAAACCACTTCCCGGGCGTACTTTTCAATCCGCATGAACATGCGCTTGCGTGCCTTGGTGATCATCATGGCCCGATCAAGCATGGCGTCAGCCACGATACCCACCAGGCACCACATCTGGCCCATGGGTGCGCCCTGGCACAGACGGGCGAAACCTCGCGCCGCGCGGCCGATCAGTTTTTTGTTCACCGCATCGTTACGCTCACGAAGCATCCCCAGAAGTGCAACCTGGAAAGTAAGACGCATGCGCCGGGCCAGTATTTCGTATCCGGCCTCATCACCCTCGAAAGACTGAACGGAAAAACCGGCACAGAAATCCGGCCGCTCCTTGACATCGACATCAAAAAAACAGGATTCGGGATAGGGTTTTTCCCTGCGGGCTGCCCGGAGATCGTTGATAACCGGCAACAGGAGTTCGGGATGATCTTCCCGTTGCTGGTGGTAGTACTCCACGTAACGGCGAAGGATAAACAGTGCGCTGTTCAGTGTGGTCAGCAGGATATTTTTATCGTCATTGGCACCAACAGGTACGTCGTTGGCCATGGTCACCGCTTCCTGGCAAAGCAGGGTTCCGCCCCGCAGCTCCACGAGAATGAAAATGCCCCGAAGCTGGTTGATGAAATCCACACAGTTCTGGAGATCCTCACCCCTTTCGCGGTTTTCCTGAAAGCGTTCAAGGCTGGATTCTGCCTGCTTGATGGTCTGTTCTATTTCACTCTTGACCAGATCAAACGACTGCGATTTCGTCGCGAGAGACGACTGAACCATAAACGCTTCCCGTTAACTTTGCGGAGGCTACCGCACCCTCTTTGATGGACATTGGCCCGGTAATGGCGGGCCAGGCCTTTTTGTTGTGAGCCGGTCGAACCCTTTTCCGGCCAAAGCAAGTTCACAAAAAACTGGCGAACTTATCATTACTTATAACACAAAACTCAAGTAGCTCAAGAAAGGCGGAATGTAACATTTGGTACAGGCCGACCCAGTTCTCATTCCGCGCTCCGGAGTTTGCCCCACACGGTTTTGCCGGCCTGTTTTTCAAGGAGGGACATGAATTCCTTGTGGGCGTCACATTCCGCCACGGAAGCCCGGACCACGGGCAGTGGCTCCCTGTCTGGCGACAATCTGCGGATACCGCTGGCACCGCCGCCGCTTTCTGCGCTGGCATCCAGAGACAGAGCGGTCTGGCCGCCCGTCAGCAGTAGATAGACATCGGCCAGGATCTCGGCATCCAGTAACGCTCCGTGAAGCTCCCGGTTACTGTTATCAACACCGTAACGTTTGCACAGGGCATCCAGGCTGTTTTTCTGGCCCGGATGCCGGGCCCGGGCAATGGCCAGGGAATCCACAACGCCACAATGATCAGCGGTTTTTCGCAGCGGTTTCAGGCGTGCGAATTCGGCATCCATGAAGCCCACATCAAACGCGGCATTATGGATGACCAGCTCGGCCCCCTTGATAAACGCGAAGAATTCGTCGGCAATTTCGGCAAACTTTGGCTTGTCGACAAGGAATTCGTTGGTAATACCGTGAATGGTGATGGCGTCGGCCTCGACCTCACGCTCCGGATTAATGTAGACATGGTAGTTGCGCCCTGTGAGCCGGCGCTCCATTAATTCAACACAGCCAATCTCGATGATCCGATGGCCTTTTGCCGGGTCGATGCCCGTGGTTTCTGTATCCAGTACAATCTGTCTCATTACCTCTACCCGGTTATCCGCAGTCTGTTCATCGGGGAATCAAGCATTGGCGAGCTCTTCAACCCCTCGGTTGGCGAGCTCGTCTGCCAGTTCGTTGTCGGGAACGCCGGAATGCCCCTTGACCCAGTGCCAGTTGACTTTATGCTTTGCGACTTCGGCGTCCAGCTCGCGCCAGAGATCCTCGTTCTTCACCGGCTTTCTGGCTGACGTTTTCCAGCCGTTGCGCTTCCACCCGGCCATCCACTCAGTGATGCCTTTGCGGACATACTGCGAGTCAGTGAACAGCTCCACCTCACAGGGGCGCTTGAGCGCCGCCAGCCCCCGGATAGCCGCCATAAGCTCCATTCGGTTGTTGGTGGTTCCTGCCTCGCCGCCGTGCAGCGTTTTTCGGCTATCACCGTAACGCAATACAACGCCCCAGCCTCCCGGGCCCGGATTGCCCTTGCAGGCGCCATCGGTGTAAAGGATTACCTTGCCAGCCATTCGCTCTCCTGGATCCGTCAATCGATGTGTCAGTCCGCTTTATGCATCGGTGTTCCGTTTCGGCTGCACGCCCCCGGCTGCAACCCCGTGAGGCACCGACCGCTCCGGTGCCCGGTACGCTGATCACCTTGCTCTGGCGCCAGACAGGTCGCCTGGGAAGCCGGGCAGGCACGCGCTTCCTGGCAAGGATACAGTAATAGGCACCCACTGGCAGGAACCTGTTCCCGGATAGCCGATTATCAATCCGGCTGACGGTCTTCCGGCCACTTCTCTGTAGCGGTGACCGGAAAAAACGCGTAACGGAGGCCTCAACGTTGAAGCCCAGCAGGTGAAGCCAGTCCTCCATGCGCCCCCGCAGCAGGAAACGACCACCCCAGGGACCCTCTTTGCTCCGGAACAGGAGTTTCCGCATCCCCCAGAGACTGAGGGGATTGAAACCGATCAGGGCCATGGTGCCCTCCCCCCTGAGCACCCGCGCAGCTTCCCGGATAACCTGGTGAGGGTAGGGTGAAAAATCCGCGGTGTGATGCAGCACCACCAGATCCATGGAATCACCGGGAAATGCCAGCTCGTCGGCGTCACAAATGGCAACGCCATCGGGTATCTGGGGATGCCACCGGGGGGTTGTCATGATTCGCTGGGCAAAATCGGTGCCGGTGGCCAGGGGAAGCCGGTGGCTCACGCCAACCTGAAGCTGCCTCGCCCCGGTCAGGTGCTGCAACTCTGCCTCGACAAACCGCCGCTGATCGGCGAGCAGCGCCCTTCCCAGGGGGGTCTGGAACCAGCGTTCGAAACTCTCATGCCTGGCCGAAAAATCCACTGCGTCGGAATCACTCACCGTTGCGCCACTCCGTGAAGGCCGAACCTGTGGTTGGGGCCTTGTATTTAATGCTCTATCATATCAGTCACATTCGACAAGCACATGTGGGGCCCTATGCTAACCATTTCCGCGATACCTGCGTTCAGCGACAACTACATCTGGTGTCTGTCTGACGCCGCCAATGGCAAAGCCCTGATCGTGGACCCCGGGCAGGCGCAACCGGTTCTGGACCACCTGGCCGAACAGCATCTGACTCTGGATACCATTCTGGTGACCCATCACCATCCGGATCATGTGGGAGGCGTCAGGGAACTGCAGTCTGCCTTCGCCGGCTGCCGGGTGACCGGCCCGGCGGACTCTCCCTTCCAGGGCAGCACCAGCAAGGTGCACCCGGGAGATGAGGTGATCTGGGAAGACATTACCTTCCAGGTGCTCGGTGTTCCGGGCCATACCCTCGACCACATTGCCTACTTTACCGATATGGAGGTTGCAGGCCGGCCGGTTCTGTTCTGCGGCGACACCTTGTTTGTATGCGGTTGCGGTCGTTTGTTTGAGGGCTCGCCGGAGCAGATGCACCAATCCCTGCAGACCCTTCGGGCCTTGCCCGGAAAGACCGCCGTCTATTGCGCTCATGAATACACCCTGGCGAACCTTCGCTTCGCCCGTAGCTGGCTACCCCAGGACGAAGCACTGAAAGATTTTGAGGAACAGTGCCAGACAGCGCGGAACGCCGGCAAAGCGACAGTGCCCTCCGTTCTGGCAGATGAAAAGCGCCTCAACCCGTTTCTGCGCTGGGACGATCCCGCGGTTATCGATGCCGCCCGGTCCTACTGCACCAGGCAGGGGCTGCCGGCCGATTCGGACAGCGCCATATTTTCCGCCATCCGGCATGGCAAGGACAACTTCTGACGCCGGGGTGTACGCGATTAACAAATCCTCTCATCGACGTAACGAGAGGTTTCTTGCCCCTTGAAAAGCGGTCCCATAGAATCGTTTCAACTTTGTGACCGTAAATTGTTCAATATGCCGGATTTTCAGACGCGGGACCCGGCTTCAACCTGGAACCGGATGTCTCTTATGTCGGTCAGACGAATGTCGTTTTTGTTTCTCACCGCAGCCCTCATCAGCGGGTGCAGTATCCTGGACGGACAGGCTCAGGATAATCCCCTGGACTCTGAAAAAGTCACTGTAGCCGCGGGAGACGACAGCCTCAAACAGTCCGTTGTATCCGGAGAGAAGCGAGATGCTGCCCGTAATGAGCCGCTGGATGAAGCCATAGCGCCCGAACTCAAGACCACGGCAAGAAATGCCCGCGACAAGCTTGATAATCCGGTCCAGCCCTCCCCTGAGGCGGCAGTTGTTGAGAAAGATCTTTGGGCAAAACTCCGTTCCGGGTTTGCATTGAATCATGACGTGGACAACGAGCGTGTTCGTGATCAACTGAACTGGTATGCGAGCCACCCGGGCTACATCGACCGGGTGGTCGAGCGGGGAAGCCGTTACCTGTATTACATTCTGAAGCAGACTGAAAAGCGCGGGCTTCCAGCGGAATACGCCCTTTTACCCGTTGTTGAGAGCGCCTTCGACCCCTTCGCCTACTCTCATGGTCGCGCAGCCGGCCTCTGGCAGTTCATTCCCTCAACCGGGAAACATTTCGGCCTGAGACAAAGCTGGTGGCACGATGAACGGCGCGACGTTGTGGCCGCCACCGATGCGGCTCTTACCTATCTTGAACGGCTGGCAAACCGGTTCGATGGTGACCATACGCTGGCGTTGGCCGCCTATAACAGCGGTGGTGGCACGGTATCCAGTGCCCTGCGCCGTAATCGCAACAGCAACAGACCCACCGATTTCTGGTCACTTCAGTTGCCGCGCGAAACCCGCCACTATGTACCGAAACTGATCGCGCTGGCAAAGATCTTTGACAACCCGGAGGCCTATGGCATTGAACTGCCCGCGCTGAAGGACGAACCCTATTTCGAGATCGTCGAAACCGGATCCCAGCTGGATCTTGCACAGGCGGCGGAAATGGGCGGCGTGGACATTGATGAAATCTACCTGCTCAACCCCTCATACAACCGTTGGGCAACCACCCCTGAAGGCCCGCACCGTTTGCTGGTGCCGGTTGAAAATGCGGAAACCTTCCGGTCGGCACTGGCGCAGATACCGGCCAAAAACCGGGTTTCCTGGCGCAATTATGTGGTGAAATCCGGCGATAGCCTGAATTCCATCTCCCGGCGCTTCTCGACAACACCGAAGGTGCTTCAGCAGGTCAATAACCTGAACAGTGACCTGATCCGGATCGGCCAGCGCCTGCTTATTCCCTCTGCCTCCAAGGGCAGTGACGCCTATGTACTCAGCGCTTCCCAGCGCCTTGACCGTAAACAGTCCCGGGAGCGGGACGGCAGCAAGGTTCGGTATACCGTTCGCAAGGGCGATACCTTCTGGGACATTGCCCGGGAGCACCGGGTGTCCGTTCGCGAGGTTGCGGCCTGGAATGGCATGGCACCGGGAGACCCCCTGATGCCCGGCAAGGAGCTGGTTATCTGGTCGAAGACCAGCCAACCGACGGTATTGGCAGCCAGCAGCTCACGGGGCGAGGCGATGGTTCGGAAGGTGGGCTACCGTGTTCGCAAAGGCGACTCCCTGGCCCGTATTGCCAGCCGTTTTTCCGTAAATGTGCAGGACATCGCAAGCTGGAACGACCTGAAGATGTCACGTTATCTGCAACCCGGACAAAGTCTGGTACTCTACGTTGATATCCGAAACAGTCCCTGACGTGCGAGACTCATGACAAGAACACGGAAAGCCTCAACCCTTACGTCACTCTTTTCCGTACTGGCGTTCGTCGCCATACCCGTTTTCTCCCCGGCTTCCGCCGCTGGAACGGCTGAACCGAAGCATGGCATTGCCATGCACGGCGAGCCGAAATACCCGGCCGGATTCAGTCACTTCGACTATGTGAATGCGGAGGCGCCTAAGGGCGGCACCGTGAAGATGGCCGTGGTTGCCAATGGGTTTGATTCCTTCAACCCCTTCGATATCCGTGGCGTGGCCGCTGCGGGCATCAGCGACTACCTTTACGACACCCTCCTGGAATCCTCCGACGATGAGCCGTTTTCAGCCTATGGCCTGATTGCGGAATCCCTGGAAACACCTGGCGACCGCAGTTACGTGGTGTTCAACCTACGGCAACAGGCAAGATTTCAGGATGGCGAACCGATTACCGCCGAAGATGTGAAGTTTTCCTTCGAGACCCTTACCACCAGGGGCCACCCCTTTTTCAGAAACTATTACGCGGACGTCAGCAAGGTCACCATTGAAGGCTCCCACCGTGTCCGCTTTGATTTCAGCGGCACCAGTAACCGGGAACTGCCGCTGATCCTGGGGCAGATGCCCATACTTCCGGCCCATTACTGGAAAGACCGGGAGTTCGGAGAGAACGGACTTACTCCGCCGGTTGGCAGTGGTCCTTACCGCATCGGCAGCTTTGAGGCCGGGCGCTCGATCACCTATCAGAGGGTGGATGACTACTGGGCCCGGGACCTGGGTGTACGCAAAGGCCGGTTCAACTTCGACCGGATTATCTACGATTACTATACCGACGACACCGTCGCCCTGGAGGGCTTCAAGGCCGGCAGCTTTGACTTCCGCCTCGAGTCCTCCGCCAAGAACTGGGCCACCGCCTATACCGGTGAAAAATTCGAAAACGGCACGATTATAAAAGAGGCCATTGAGCATCATCGGCCAACCGGCATGCAGGGCTTTGCCTTCAACACCCGCAGAGAAGTGTTTTTCGACCCTTTGGTCCGTGAAGCTCTTGCCTATGGATTCGACTTTGAGTGGACCAACAAAAACCTGTTCTTCGGCCAGTACACCCGCACGGACAGCTATTTCGAAAACAGTGAACTGGCATCGACAGGCCTTCCGCGAGGCCGGGAACTGGAAATACTGGAAGCTTTCCGGGGCCAGCTCGATGACAATGTCTTTACCGAAGAATACACACCACCAGAGACAGACGGTCAGTCTGGCTTGCGGCAGAACCTGAAAACCGCGCTGGAGCTTCTCAGGAAAGCAGGGTATGAAATCCGGGACGGCAAGATGGTACATGGGAAAACCGGAGAACCACTGGCTTTCGAGATCCTGCTGTTTCAGAAAAGCTTTGAAAGGGTTGTCCTGCCCTTCAAGAACAATCTTGCCCGCCTTGGTATTGATATGGCTGTTCGTCTGGTGGACAGTAACCAGTATATCCAGCGTCTGCGTGAATTCGATTACGACATGATTACCCAGGTTATCGGTCAGTCAGATTCCCCGGGTAACGAGCAGCGGGAGTACTGGCACTCCTCAACGGCAGACGCGAAAGGTTCCCGGAATTACATGGGCGTGAGTGATCCCGTTGTCGACGAGCTGGTCAGTATGGTCATTCAGGCACCAGACCGGGAAGAGCTGGTACATCGTGTAAGGGCCCTTGACCGGGTCCTGTTGAACGGCCATTACGTGATTCCTCACTGGCACCTGACCCGGGACCGGATCGCCTACTGGAATTTCCTCCAGCGTCCCGCGGAGACCCCGAAAAACGGCGTTGATCTGAACAACTGGTGGGCAAAGCCCTGAGGAATCCGCCGATAAATGGGCATCTACATACTCAGGCGTCTGGCGCTGATTATCCCCACGCTGATCGGGATCATGCTGCTCAATTTTGTCATCGTGCAGGCCGCGCCGGGCGGCCCGGTTGAGCAGCTCATTGCGGAAATGGAAGGTCACGGCGGCAGCGCCCTGGCCAGGGCGTCCGGCGGTGGCAGCGGCGGTGAGGTGGCGGACGCCTCCGGCGACAGCCGCGGCTCCCGTGGCATTCCCGAGGAGCTTCTGAAGGAAATCGAAGTGATGTACGGCTTCGACAAACCGGCCCACGAGCGCTTTTTCAAGATGCTTGGCGATTATGCCACTTTTGACTTCGGAGACTCCTTCTTTCGGGAAAGAAGTGTTATCGATCTGATCCTGGACAAGATACCCGTGTCCATCTCCCTTGGCCTCTGGTCGACCCTGATTATCTATTTCATTTCCATTCCCCTGGGCATCCGCAAGGCCGTCCACGACGGCTCCCGGTTCGATGTCTGGACCAGCTCGGCCATCGTGATCGGCTATGCCATTCCGGGCTTCCTGTTCGCCATCCTGCTGATTGTCCTGTTTGCCGGCGGCAGCTATTTCGACTGGTTCCCCCTGCGGGGCCTCACGTCCTCGAATTTCGAGGAGCTGACCTGGTACCAGAAGGTTGGTGATTACTTCTGGCACCTGGCACTGCCGGTTACAGCGAACGTTATCGGCGGTTTCGCCACGCTGACTCTGCTCACCAAGAACTCCTTCCTTGATGAAATCGGAAAACAGTATGTGGTGACTGCCCGGGCCAAGGGGCTTGATGAAAAAGATGTGCTTTACGGGCACGTGTTCCGTAACGCCATGCTGATCGTTATCGCCAGCCTGCCCGGCGTGCTTGTTGCCCTGTTCTTCACCGGCTCGCTGCTTATCGAAGTCATTTTTTCCCTGGATGGCCTGGGGCTCCTTGGC
This sequence comes from Marinobacter sp. SS8-8, assembly GCF_030540945.1. Lineage (NCBI taxonomy): Bacteria > Pseudomonadati > Pseudomonadota > Gammaproteobacteria > Pseudomonadales > Marinobacteraceae > Marinobacter > Marinobacter sp. SS8-8. The sequence goes on from NZ_JASSVN010000004.1 coordinate 49,234, forward strand.
TTTGAAGCCGCACTGAACCGGGACTATCCGGTGATTTTCGGTACGCTGTACATATTCACACTGATGGGCCTGATACTGAAGCTGATCAGCGACATCACATACGTACTGGTGGACCCGCGAATCGACTTTGAAAGCCGGGAGGGTGCGTGAGCTTCCGGTCTCTGACACCTGTTCAGCAAAGACGGCTGAGAAACTTCCGGAACAACCGACGGGGATTCTGGTCTCTCTGGCTTTTCCTCGCTCTCTTCGGCCTTTCCCTGGTGGCTGAGCTGATCGCTAACGATTCCCCTCTCATTGTTTCCTACAAGGGAGAGTTTTATTTTCCCGTTGTTGAATCGGTTCCGGAGGAAACCTATGGCGGCTTCCTGCCTACCGAGGCCAATTACCGGGATCCTTTTATTGCCGGTGAGATCAAGGCCAATGGCTGGATGCTCTGGCCACCCATCCGGTTCAGTTACAACACGATCAATTACGATCTTGAGGTCCCCTCACCGGCACCGCCCAGCGCGGAGAACTGGCTGGGAACCGACGACCAGGGGCGGGACGTCGCGGCCAGGGTCATCTATGGCTTCCGGATTTCTGTACTCTTTGGTCTGACACTGACCATCGCCAGCTGCATTGTCGGAGTCATTGTCGGCGCCATTCAGGGCTTTTATGGTGGCAAAATCGACCTGCTGGGTCAGCGCTTTATTGAGATCTGGTCCGGCCTGCCAGTGCTGTATCTGTTAATCATTCTTTCCAGTATTGTTCAGCCGAATTTCTGGTGGCTGCTGGGGATCATGCTGCTTTTCAGCTGGATGGGGCTGGTGGATGTGGTACGTGCGGAGTTCCTGCGGGCCCGTAATTTCGAATATGTGAAGGCTGCCCGGGCCCTGGGGCTGGACAACGGCAAGATCATGTTCCGGCATATCCTGCCCAATGCCATGGTGGCCACCCTCACCTTTTTACCGTTTATCCTGACCGGGGCGATTACCGGTCTAACCTCCCTGGACTTTCTGGGCTTTGGCCTGCCCTCGGGCTCGCCATCCCTCGGCGAACTGATCGCGCAGGGCAAAGCCAATCTCCATGCACCCTGGCTCGGGATTTCCGCGTTCGTGTCCCTGTCACTGATGCTCACCCTGCTGGTGTTTGTCGGCGAAGCCGTTCGTGATGCCTTTGATCCGAGAAAGAGCTGATATGAACCACCTGCTTCAGATTTCCGATCTTTCTATCCGGTTTGATCAGGGCCCGACAGCGGTCGATTCACTGTCACTGGCCATTCGTGAAGGCGAAACGCTGGCGCTGGTGGGTGAAAGTGGCTCTGGGAAATCCATCTCGGCGCTCTCGATACTCCGGCTGCTGGATGAGCGACACGCCAGTTATCCGGGCGGCAAAATCCTGTACCGGGGTGAGGACCTGCTCACTGCTAACGTGAAACGCATCCGCCAGATCCGCGGCCGGGAGATCGGGATGATCTTTCAGGAACCAATGACCTCCCTGAACCCGCTGCACACGGTGGAAAGGCAGATTGGTGAAACGCTCGAGCTTCACAAGGGAATGCGCGGCCCGCTGGCCCGGAAGCGCTCTCTGGAGTTGCTGGAGCTGGTTGGCATTCAGAACCCGGAGAGCAAGCTGGGCGCTTACCCCCATCAACTGTCCGGCGGGCAGAAACAACGGGTAATGATCGCCATGGCCCTGGCCAATGAACCGGATTTGCTGATTGCGGACGAACCAACGACCGCGCTCGATGTTACTGTCCAGAAACAGGTTCTCGAACTGCTCCGGGATCTGCAGGAAAAGCTGGGTATGGCGATTCTGTTGATTACCCACGATCTCACCATCGTGCACCGCTACGCGGATCGGGTTGCGGTGATGGAACGCGGCAAACTGGTGGAGGAAGCAGACACAAAAGACCTGTTTTCGTCCCCCCGGCATGCCTACACCAAAAAGCTGCTGGATGCGGAACCACCAGAAGCGCCTCTGGCACTGGGGCAGAATGCCGAGACACTGCTCGCCGTTGACCAGCTGGACGTTCGCTTTGCTATCCGGAAAAACCTGTTTGGCAAAGTGAAAGAGTCCTTCCATGCGGTACAGAGCGCCGGATTTGAGCTGAACCGCGGTGAAACCCTGGGTATTGTCGGTGAAAGCGGCAGCGGCAAAACCACCATTGGCCACGCCCTGCTCAAGCTCACCGCCAGCACCGGCAGCATCCGCCTCGCTGGGCAAGAGCTGGCGTTTCTCAACCAGAAAGGGTTCCGCCCCTGGCGCCGCCGGGTTCAGATCGTGTTCCAGGATCCGTTCGGAAGCCTCAGCCCGAGGATGTCGATTGCCGAAATTGTCCGTGAAGGCCTGGAGATTCATGATCGGCAAAACCCCAGTGAACATGACCGGAAAGTGATCCGGGCGCTCACCGATGTTGGCCTGGATCCGGAAGCCAGACACCGCTACCCCCATGAATTCTCAGGGGGCCAGCGCCAGCGGATTGCCATTGCCCGGGCGCTGGTACTGCAACCGGACCTGATTATTCTCGACGAACCGACCTCCGCCCTGGACCGCACCGTCCAGAAGCAGGTGATTGAGCTGTTGCGGGATATCCAGGCCCGTTATGGTCTAAGCTATATCTTTATCAGTCACGACCTGGCCGTTGTGCGTGCCCTCAGCCATAAGCTGCTGGTGCTGCAGCATGGCCGGATTGTGGAATACGGAAACGCGAGCGATATTTTCCAAGCACCCCGCGCGGACTATACCCGTGAGCTGTTGAATGCCGCGTTCTTTTACCAGAACTCAACTATTTAACAAAATTCAACTACGACTATTTGAGCGTTACCCCGGCCAGCCCACATCGGGGATAATGCACCAAAATCAGGAACACAGGGAGAACGACCCATGGGAATCCTCAGTGGCAAGAAAGCACTGATCGTTGGCGTAGCCAGCAAACTGTCCATCGCTTACGGCATTGCCGAGGCCTTCGCCCGGGAAGGCGCCGAACTGGCGTTTACCTATCAGAATGAAAAGCTGCAGCCACGGGTTGAGAAATTCGCAGAACAATGGGGCAGCAAGCTGACCTTCCCCTGCGATGTCGCCAGCGACCAGGAAATCGAGAATGTCTTCAAAGAGCTTGGCAAGCACTGGGACAACATTGACATCATCGTGCACGCCGTCGGCTATGCACCGGGCCACGAGCTTGATGGCAACTATGTTGACGTGACCACCCGCGAGGGCTTCCGCATTGCCCACGACATCAGCTCCTACAGCTTTGTCGCCCTGGCCAAGGGCGCCCGCAGCATGATGCATGAAGGCAGCTCGCTGATAACCCTGAGCTACCTGGGGGCAGAAAAGGTTCTGCAGAATTACAACGTCATGGGCCTTGCCAAGGCATCCCTGGAAGCAAATGTCCGCTATATGGCCGCCAGCCTCGGCCGGGACGGCATCCGCGTGAACGGCATTTCCGCAGGTCCGATCAAGACCCTGGCCGCTTCCGGCATCAAGAGCTTCCGCAAGATGCTGGCTGAAAATGCCAGGCGCGCACCGCTTCGCCGTAACGTGACCATCGATGAAGTGGGTAACGCTGCAGCCTTCCTGGCCTCAGACATGGCCAGCGGCATTACCGGCGAGATCATGTACGTCGACGCCGGTTTCAACATCACCGGCATGGGTGAACTGGAAGACTGAGTCTTTCTCCTCACCCTGAACCGAAGGAGCCGGCTTGATGCCGGCTCTTTTCGTCTGACTGGCTGTAAACTCCATGGCTGTGCACTCCCTCAGCCTTCAGCCATGGCCCTGGCCACCGCCTCCACCCACTCAACGTATGCAGTTTCATCGGACTCGATAATCCGCAAGCCCACCAAAAAGGCAGACTCGTGGGGCCGACACCAGACCACTTCCACCATCAACCGGAAGGGCTGGTCGTGATTGCCCAGAAACACCATCGCCGGCAGCAGTGCATCCAGTGAGAGCGGCTCGGCAGAAAACAGGCAAAGCCCGCCGGCCGAAATATCGCGAATACCACATACCAGCTCTTTGCCACCAAAGGCCGCGTCTTCCGGCATTCCCGGGGGGCCGGATTCGAGCTCCAGAATAGCCCGGGCCCGGGCAGTCAGCCGGTAATCCGCCCGGTTATCCTGATCAATACGGGGTTCGTGCTGCGTTCCGAAGTTGTAATCGTTATCTGTCATTGTTGTTATTCCTGCATCGGCGATCAATTTCGGCCTACCCGGATGCGGCCAACTACCCTGCTGAGGGTGTCATCGAATTCCGCGGAAGTTCCGAGAACCCGGATCCGGCCCTCAACAATACCCCCTACCAGCTCGTCTTCAATAAACTCGCGCCGGTTGAGCCCCAGCCGGTCTACAAACACCAGTTTTCTGGAGGCGTTGATACGTACTGCCAGTTTCAGCCTTGCCGGCTCTTCCGAAGCGTCGTCCGGCTGCACGACAATCCAGCCTCCCAGCTTGATGCCGTCGACCTGCTTCTCGGCCAGAAGCATTTTCTCCTTTCGGATTCGTTCCTGCTCAGCCTGCTCGTCAGCCATACGCTGCTCTTCCGCCAGCTGCCGTTGCCTTTCAAGTTCCGCCTCCCTTGCCGCCTCCAGTTCCCTGCGACGCTCCTGGGCAGCCGCTTTCCTGTGCCGGAGTTCTTCCGCCCGTAATCTGGCAGCCTCGGCGGCCTGCTCCCGTTGCCGGCGTTGCTTGTTACACACGCGGGCCAACAGTTCCACGGTCTCCGCAAGCACCTTACCAAAAGGCGTGGGTGTCGGCAGTGGCCGGATCTGCTGCTGAGCCAGGGTCTGTTGGAAGTCACTCCAGGGCTGAAGCCCCAGTTTTACGCCGGCACCGTTTGTCCAGAGAATTTCTGCCGATTCGCCCAGAAACGCATAGAAAAAGCGGCGTTGCTCGCCCGAACCTTCACCTTCGACAAACCACTGGCCCTCAAAGGCTTCGAATGCTTCTTCCGGGGGCGTTTTGAACCCCAGCCAGGCCGGATCCCATTGAAAATTGCCGGCCGCCGGAAGAGCATCAACCAGATCCGGCACCTCACCGCGAAGCCTGGACACCATAACGGCCTCAAGGCCGGACAGCGCATCTGCCGGTAAGGGCCTGCCGTGCACCCTGCCCCAGACGTCGAGAATCCGGTCTCCGATCTGCTCCCCCACATGATAGAGCCGGTTCCGGTCTTTATCCGAGAGCGAGGGGTCGCCAATCCAGACCAGCCATTCAAGGAGCTTGCTGGCGTGCCGGAAGGTTTCATCCTCCAGGCCGGAATTCCACACCGACTGTTTCAGCAGGCCCTGCCAGTAATCCAGGATAAACCGGACGATGGCTGCAGGCACCCGGCGCCCCTGTAATGCACGCCCGATCAGCGCCCTTGCAATCTGGTCCGCCTTGCGTTGTCTGGCCGCCCCTTGTTCTGTCTCCAGCAGCCGCTGCCTGAGCTTTCCGGCCTGGGCATTTCGTTTCGCCGCGTCTTCCCGCCACTGCCGGCAAAAGGCTTCCAGGGATTCCACGCTGCCGGACTCGAAACTTGCCGCTACGGCAATTACAAGGGCATCAAGCTGGTCAAGCAGAACCTTGCCGGAACGACCTCCGGAATCGTTCCAGCCACGCCACTCCTGCAAACTGTCCAGCCATGCCAGCAGGGTTTCGCTGAATGTTTTTTTCCCATCAAGGTGCATTCGCCAGGCCAGGTAAAACCGGAGCCGTGCAATCCTGCGAGCGAGGCCCGGGTGCAAGCCGCTGGTTTTCAGGAAAACATCCATGATGCGATCAGCAACGTAGGCAGCGTTGATCTGGCGGGCCGACCATTCCAGATGTACCGAGCAGATAACCTGGGTAACGCGCTCATCCCGTTGTTCAGACCAGCAGGAGAGCAGCAACGGGCGCCAGTCGCTTACAGCACCCGGCTCAAGCTTGCCTGCGGGGTAGGGAAGGTCAGGAACCCGGATACCGGCCAGGATGTCGTCTATTTTGCCCGAAACAGCCCGGCGGGAAGGCACATCCTTCGGTCTCTGCCTGTGTGGTGACATCCGTTCCCCGTACTCAAGAAGCGTTGAAAAGACCCTGTAAATGACGCAGTATAACCAACTCGCCGGGATTTACCGCAACCTTGCACCGGTGTTATTTGCGTCAAACTGTAACTCTGCTGGCACCATTGATCGCACATCAGGGTTGCAAGGATCAGAATCGGGGAAACAGAACAACATGTCGGGCAACAGACTAGAGAATTTGAACGTGGCGAGCCAGGAAACGCTGATCACTCCTGAAGCGCTGAAAAAGGAGATGCCACTCTCCGGGAAGGCCGCTGAGACCGTATCCAGGGGACGCCAGGCTATCTACGACATTATGGACGGCAAAGACCACCGGCTGTTCGTCGTCATTGGCCCCTGCTCCATTCACGACGTTGAAGCCGCCCGGGATTATGCCACGCGACTGAAGAAACTGGCCGACGAAGTCAGTGACACCCTGCTGATCGTCATGCGCGTCTATTTTGAAAAGCCCCGTACTACCGTTGGCTGGAAGGGCCTGATCAACGATCCGCACCTGAACGACACCTTTGATATTGAGCAGGGGCTGCATATTGGCCGCCGTTTGCTGCTGGACATCAACGAGCTCGGCCTGCCGGCAGCCACCGAGGCACTCGATCCGATTTCCCCCCAGTATCTCCAGGACACCATCGCCTGGTCCGCCATCGGCGCACGTACCACGGAATCCCAGACCCACCGGGAAATGAGCAGTGGCCTGTCCATGGCGATCGGCTTCAAGAACGGCACCGATGGCAGCCTCGATGTGGCGGTCAACGCCATGAAGTCTGTCTCACACCCCCACAGCTTCCTGGGCATTGACCAGCAAGGCCAGGTGGCCATCATTCGTACCCGGGGTAATCACTACGGCCACGTTGTTCTGCGTGGCGGTGGCGGCAAGCCCAACTACGATTCCGTCAGTGTAGCCCTGTGCGAGCAGGCCTTGGACAAGGCCGGCCTGCGCAAGTCCGTGATGATCGATTGCAGTCACGCCAATTCCAGCAAGGACCCGGCTATCCAGCCGCTGGTTATGCAGGATGTGACCCACCAGATTCTTGAGGGTAACTCCTCAATCCAGAGCCTGATGGTTGAGAGCAACATCAACTGGGGCAACCAGCCTCTCTCCGGGAATCTGGCCGACCTGAAATACGGCGTCTCCGTGACCGACGCCTGTATTGACTGGCCAACCACGGAGAAAGCCGTCCGGGATATGCGCGAGAAGCTGAAGGATGTGCTGCCGAAACGCAAGATCGGCTAGGCGCTTATCAGCATCAGAACGGGGAGCCTCAGCTCCCCGTCACAGCACCTACCCAGTCCAGCCGGTCCCTGAGCGCCACAACCTGGCCGACAATCACCAGTGTCGGTGCCTGAACCGCGCCCGCCTCCACCCTGTCGACAATATTGCAGAGATTGCCAGTCACCACACGTTGCTCTTTCGTGGTTCCCCTTGATACCAGCGCCACAGGCATGTCTTCAGGCATACCATGGTCGATCAGCTGCCGGCAGATAATGGGCAGACCCACCAGCCCCATGTAGAACACCAGAGTCTGGTTATTCTGGACAAAGTCCTGCCAGGGCAGATCGCAGGTATCGTTCTTGAGGTGGCCGGTAACGAACCGGACAGACTGGGCGTAATCCCGATGGGTCAGCGGTATGCCGGCATAGGCGGCGCAGCCAGAGGCCGCGGTAATACCCGGCACTACCTGGAAGCGCACCCCTGCCTCCGCCAGGGTTTCAATCTCTTCCCCACCCCGGCCGAAAATGAACGGATCACCGCCCTTCAGGCGAACCACTCTGCGGCCCTGCCTGGCCAGATCCACCAAGCGCTGGTTAATCTGATCCTGGGGCAAGGTGTGATTGGCCCGTTGCTTCCCGACGTGGATCATCTCCGCCGATTCGGGAATCAAAGCCAGTATTTCCGGTGAGACCAGGCGGTCGTAGAGTACGACCTCCGCCGAGGTGATCAGCCGCCAGGCCTTGAGAGTCAGCAGTTCAGGGTCACCAGGGCCGGCCCCGACAAGGGCCACCTCACCTGCGGATGTGTTCGGATTCGAGGTAACCGGATTAACCCTGTACCGGGCCGGTGCAGGGCGTGCACCAACGCCCTTTCCTGGTGCGCTTTCTGGCTGATCACTCATTGGATTCGGCCAATGCCTCCCATGTACGGTTTCAGAACTTCCGGAACCAGGATGCTGCCATCGACCTGCTGATAGTTCTCCATAACCGCAATAAGGGCACGGCCAACAGCAAGACCGGAACCGTTCAGGGTATGAACAGGTTCAGGCTTCCCGGTTTCCGGATTTCGCCAACGTGCACGCATGCGTCGTGCCTGAAAATCGCGGGTATTGGAACAGGAGGAGATCTCACGGAACTTGTCCTGCCCCGGCAGCCAGACTTCCAGGTCGTAGGTCCTGGCGGCGGAAAAGCCCATATCGCCGCCACAGAGAGCGACGACGCGATAAGGCAGCTCCAGCAACTGAAGCACCTTCTCGGCGTGGCCGGTCAGCGTTTCCAGAGCGGCCTCGGAATCCTGCGGGCGCACCACCTGCACCAGCTCGACCTTGTCGAACTGGTGCTGGCGGATCATGCCGCGGGTGTCACGGCCGTAGGAACCGGCTTCACTGCGGAAACACGGGGTATGGCAGACCATCTTCAGTGGCAGCTCTCTGGCGTCCAGAATGCTGTCAGACACCAGGTTTGTGGCCGGCACTTCGGCGGTCGGGATCAGGTAAAGTGGTTTTTCCCCTTCTGTCTTGAAGAGGTCTTCCTCGAATTTCGGCAGCTGGCCAGTGCCATAGAGCGTATCGGCATTCACCAGATAGGGAACATAGGTCTCCAGGTAACCGTGCTCGCCGGTGTGCAGATCCAGCATGAACTGGGCCAGGGCGCGATGAAGACGGGCCACAGGGCCGCGCATCACCGCAAACCGGGAATGGGCAAGACGGGTTGCGGTCTCGAAGTCGAGGCCGTTCAGGCCCTCACCCAGGGCGACGTGGTCTTTGGGCTCGAACTCGAAGTGCTTCGGGGTGCCCCAGGTCCGAACCTCAACATTATCCGCTTCGCTCTCGCCGGCGGGAACGTCTTCATCCGGAAGATTGGGAATGCCGGCCAGGAAGGCGTTCAGCTCTTCCTGAAGTGCGCGCAGCTCATCTTCCGCCCCGGATTTCTGCGTCTTCAGGTTTTCCACTTCGTCCAGCAACGGCTGGATATCCTCACCGGCGGCCTTGGCCTTACCGATCAATCTGGACCGTTTGTTCTGCTCGCCCTGCAGAGTTTCCGTACGTACCTGCATGGCACGACGGCGCTCTTCAAGCTGATCGAAGGTGGCAGTATCGAATTCGAAATTCCTGATGGCCAGCCGACGGGCGATCTCTTCTGTCTGGGCACGGACATGTTTGGGATCGAGCATGATTATCCTGAGTCTTCCGGTTAGCGATGTAATGATTGACTGGCCATTATACCCGCACTGGCGCTGCTGGCTACCGCAGTGAAAGGCTCAGCGGTAGCGTTTACGGGGACTTTCAGTGTTGCGGGAATCAAGCCGCTGGCGTTTCTCAGCCAGCTTGATTTCCAGGCCGCGATTGACAGGCTCGTAATACCGGCGCTGATGGATGGCTTCGGGAAGGTAGCACTCCCCGGCTGCAAACCCCTCGGGTTCATCGTGGGCATACCGGTAGGAATCACCGTGGCCCATGCTTTTCAGAAGCTTGGTGGGTGCGTTCCGAAGGTGAACCGGCACCTCATAGTCCGGGTCCTGCCTTATGTCTGCCATGCACTGGTTAAAGGCCGTGTATACGGCATTACTCTTGGGCGCCAGCGCCAGGTAGGTAACGGCCTGGGCAAGAGCCAGTTCACCCTCCGGTGAGCCGAGCCTCTCCTGGGTATCCCAGGCGTCCAGGCTCAATTGCAAGGCGCGGGGGTCGGCATTGCCGATGTCTTCGCTGGCAATACGAACCAGTCGCCGGGCCAGGTACAGCGGGTCACAGCCACCATCCAGCATCCGGCACAGCCAGTAAAGCGAACCGTCCGGGTCGGAACCGCGAACCGACTTATGCAGTGCCGAAATCTGATCGTAGAACACATCACCGCCCTTATCGAACCGGCGCAGGCTGGTCTGCATGACCTGCCCAAGCTGATCCGCCGTTATCCGGTCGTTTCCTGCCTCGTCCGGCTCGGCAAGATCGGCAGCCACCTCCAGAATATTCAGCGCGCGACGTGCATCTCCTCCGGAGGCTGAAGCCATCAGGGTTAACACATCGTCTTCGACCATCAGGCGGCCGCCAAACCCCTCCCCGGCTACCAGCGCACGTCGCAACAGCCGGAGAATATCCTCTTCCCCGAGATTCTTGAGTACGTAGACACGTGTGCGCGACAGCAGTGCGCTGTTCAGTTCAAAGGACGGGTTTTCGGTGGTGGCACCGACAAAAATGAAAGTGCCGTCTTCGATGTGCGGCAGGAAGGCATCCTGCTGGCTCTTGTTGAACCGGTGGACCTCGTCCACGAACAACAGAGTGTCCCGCCCCTGGGACTGCTTTCGGTTGCGGGCCCGCTCGACAACAGCGCGAATCTCCTTCACGCCGCTCAGAACGGCCGAAACTGTCTCGAAACTCAGGTCACCGACGTTGGCTAGCAGTTGGGCAAAGGTGGTTTTACCAACACCGGGAGGCCCCCAGAGGATCATCGAGTGGAGTTGCCCCTGCTCCACCGCACGCCTGAGGGGCCTGCCGGGACCGACCAGGTGGGCCTGGCCGACATAGTCGTCCAGGGTTGCCGGCCGCATTCTCGCGGCGAGAGGCCGGAAACCTCCGGCTTCCATGAACAGGTTGTCCTGCATCAGGCCCCGTCCCGGATAATATCGACGCCCTCCGGGTATTCGAGGGTAAAGGCGCTGGCTTCAACCGGCTCATTCAGCCTGACCCGGTCAAAGCTCAGGATGCTGATCTGGGACAGGGAATCCTGCATTCGCATTTCCTGCAACTCCCCCTTGAAAAAGGTCAGCCTCAGGGAGGTGAACAGGGAATCCGGGCTTCGTGGCGCCAGGGTAAACTCGCGGGTATGGTCACCAATCTGGCGACCGGACACCCGGTAGGTTTCTTTCAGGTTGGCCACTTCACCGCTGAGCAAAAGGGCCGGCGTGGATTGCACCCGGTCATCCAGTTTATGGATGGTTACCTGCTCCAGGTCCGGATCGTAGACTTCAACAGTTTCGCCGTTGCTCACGATGTATTGGGAAAGTGGGGCACTGGTTTCCCAGTAGAACAGGCCCGGACGCTTGGCTTTCAGGGACCCGCGGGTTTCCTGCACCTTGTTGCCGTTTCCGCTGACCACGATCTGGATAAAATCCGCCTGGTAGGATTCGTAGCTTTCCAGCAGGGAGGCCAGTTCATCGGCCCCGGCGCTGGAATTGGTTTCGTCAGCCACGGCAGCACTGGCGAAGAAGCCGATAAACGCCAGCGTTAGCAGGCGGTTCAGGAATGACTGTCGCATTACAACTTACTCCTGATCTCTTGGTGGAGGCGGAGCCAGAACTTCACGGGCGCCATTATGGCCCGCCGCGCTCACTACGCCCGATGCTTCCATGGCATCAACCAGGTTTGCGGCCCGGTTGTAACCGATCTTGAATTTCCGCTGCACGGATGAAATCGAGACACGGCGACCTTCGGTAACGAAGGCAACGGCCTCGTCAAACAGGGCATCTCCCTCATTGTCGCCACCTTCGGACAGGTTCGGCACCCCCGGCAGGCTCTCGCCCTCGGCACCGCTCAGCACATCGTCCACATACACAGGTTCACCCCGGGCCTTCCAGGCGCTGACCACACGGTGAACCTCGTCATCATCCACAAACGCCCCGTGCACCCGTACCGGCAACCCGGAGCCCGGAGGCAGGTAAAGCATGTCACCGTGGCCCAGCAGTTGTTCAGCGCCGCCCTGATCCAGCACGGTCCGGGAATCGATCTTGGAGGAGACCTGGAAGGACATCCGGGTTGGAATGTTGGCCTTGATCAGGCCGGTGATCACGTCAACGGACGGGCGCTGTGTCGCCAGGATAAGGTGAATACCGGCCGCCCGTGCCTTTTGCGCAATCCGGGCAATCAGCTCCTCAACCTTTTTACCAACAATCATCATCATGTCGGCAAATTCGTCGATCACCACCACAATGAACGGCAGCGTTTCGAGTTCCGGCCGTTCCTGCTCGTCATTGGCAAGGTATTCGTCCGGCTTCCAGAACGGATCCGGAAGCGGCTCACCCGCCGCCACCGCATCCTTTACCTTGCGGTTGTAACCGGCGAGGTTACGAACCCCGAGGCTGGCCATCAGCTTGTACCGCCGCTCCATTTCGGCAACGCACCAGCGCAGGGCATTGGCCGCTTCCTTCATGTCGGTGACCACCGGCGCCAGCAAGTGGGGAATGCCATCGTAGATGCTGAGCTCAAGCATCTTCGGGTCAACCATGATGAAGCGGACATCTTCGGGGCCGGCCTTGAGCAGCATGCTCAGCAGCATGGCGTTAACGCCAACGGATTTACCGGAACCGGTGGTGCCGGCTACCAGCAGGTGCGGCATCTTTGCCAGGTTGGCCACCATGGGATTGCCGCCGATGTCGTTACCCAGCGCCAGGGTCAGCGGTGAGCTGGACTCCTGGAATACCCGCGCGCCCAACACTTCACTGAGACGGACCATTTCCCGCTCTTCATTGGGAATCTCGATACCAACCACGGATTTGCCGGGAATAACCTCAACAACCCGAACACTCAGCACCGCCAGTGACCGGGCCAGATCCTTGGCAAGGTTAGAGATTTTGCTGACCTTTACCCCGGCCGCAGGCTTGATTTCAAATCGGGTGATAACGGGGCCGGGGTTAACCTCGACCACTTCCACGGAAACCCCGAAGTCCGCCAGTTTCTCTTCCAGCAATCGGGACATATGCTCGAGGGATTCTTCCGAATAGCCCTTCTCCTGATGCTCCTCGGGGGGATCAAGCAGGGAAATGGGCGGGATCGGGCTTTCAATATCTTCCAGCAACGATGGCTGCTTGTTGCTCTTGCCGTTTAACCGGGACGGCTGTTCGTCTTTCTTGAACGGTGAAATCTTCAGTGAGCGGCCTGCCGGCTGAAGGGGCGCTGCGTTTTGCGACTTTTCAGGCTTGATGGCACTGGCAGGCGCCTCGTCCCGCGAACTGAAGCTCTCGAGCCGCGCCGGCTCCGGTTCAACAGCCGCAGACAGTCCGTCCAGACCCGGTTCAAGGCGGTCCCCGGAGGAGTTCGCAGTTGCCCTGGGCTTTTTCGGTTTTTTCGGACCGAAACCAGGGATGTGCTGCCACCATCGCCGGCCCGTTGCCTTGTCTTTAGTCCCGGTTTTTTCGGTCGGGGGTATTCGATCCCTGATAACCGGTGGTTCCGCCTTCGGTGAAGGTCCTGGTGCAGGCCCTTCTTGGGAATCCGGCCTGGCCGGTGTGTGGCCACCGCTGAACAAACCCTTGATCGCCAATCCGGTTTTCAGGGTCAGGCTACCTACCTGATCCATCAGCCAGAACCAGGACAACCCCGTAGTGACGGTCAGGGCAAACAGGAAAATAGCAATCAGAAGCAGAGTGGTTGCCGGAAGGTTGAAGAAGCGCACCATGGCATCCGCCACCGTCGTTCCAAGCACTCCGCCGGACGATACGCCAAGACCGAACACCGAGTACAGCGACAAAAGGCTGGTTGCCGAGAGCAGAATCAGAAGAAACCCGCCGAAACGCATCAGAAACAGCGGCCAGTGCAGATCCAGGGAATCATTGCGACGGCGGATAAGCATCAGGGCGTAACCAGCAATCATCAGGGGGAACAGGTAAGCCACCTGGCCGAAAAAATCCATGAACAGACTGGCCAGCCAGGCGCCGGTGCGACCGGCGTAGTTCTGGACGCTGGTGTCGTGGCCGATGCTGGCCCAGCCCGGGTCTGAAGGGCTGAAGGTCACCAGTGCCATGGACAGGTAGATGCACAGAGAGATTAACGCAATCACAGCGCCTTCACGGGCGCCCTGTGCAGCCAGTCTGCGAAAGCGCAGCTGCTTCTCTGTCAGTTCCTGTTCCTGTGATGCTCTCTTCGCTTTCGCAGATTCGGCCATGAATGCTCAGACGTTGCTGGTGCTTGCGTTCCGAAGCGCCTGAAAGCCCCTTGCAAGGTCGGTTTTCAGGTCTTCAACTGCTTCAATCCCAACGGAAATACGAATCAGGTTTTCCGTGATGCCGGCACGCTCCTTGTCCTCCGGCGACAATCGCCCGTGAGTCGTGGTAGCCGGGTGAGTAATAGTGGTTTTGACATCACCCAGGTTCGCGGTGATGGAAATCATCCGGGTGGCGTCAATGAATTCCCACGCCTCTTCTCGGGCGCCTTTGAGCCGGAAAGACAACACCCCTCCGAAACCCTTCTGCTGTTTTTTTGCCAGGTCGTGCTGGGGGTGGCTCTCAAGACCGGCATAGAACACACATTCCACCGCCGGTTGTTGCTCCAGCCACAGGGCCAACTCTAACGCATTGTCGCAATGGGCGCGCATACGAATCGGTAAGGTTTCCAGGCCCTTCTGGAAAACCCAGGCGTTGAAAGGGCTCATGGTAGGGCCCGCGGACCGCAGGAAGCCATAGACCTCTTCCATCATTTTTTCAGAGCCCACCACGACGCCACCGACGCACCGGCCCTGGCCGTCCAGATATTTGGTGGCGGAATGGATCACGATATCCGCCCCCTGCTCCAATGGCCTCTGGAGGACCGGAGTGCAGAAGCAGTTATCCACCACGAACAGCGCATCGCTGTCGCAGGCCAGTTGAGCCAGCCTGGCCATATCCGCCACTTCGCACAACGGATTGGACGGAGTCTCTATGAACAGCATACGGGTTTCCGGACGAACCGATGCTCGCCATTCTTCCATGTCCGTCAGGCTGACAAACGAGGTTTCCACCCCAAACCTTGCCATGTACTTCTGGAACAGCACATTGGTGGTGCCGAATACGCCCCGAGAGCAGACAACATGATCGCCGCTGTGCAGCAGCGCCATGCAGGTGCTCAGGATTGCGGCCATGCCGGAGGCGGTTGCCACCGCCCGCTCGCCCCCTTCCATGGCCGCAATCCGGGCCTCGAAGGCCTGAACCGTCGGATTGGTGAAGCGGGAGTAGATGTTGCCCGGCTCATCTCCGCCAAAGCGGGCGGCCGCCTGGGCGGCGCTGCCGTAGACAAAACTGGACGTGGGGAAAATAGCGTCGCTGTGCTCGAGCTGGCCGGTGCGGATCTGCCCCGCCCTCACCGCCAGGGTATCAACGGACATACCCTCAAGATCCGATTCCGGAATCCAGACAGTTTCTTCGCGGCGTAAGGTCATCAACGTCTCCTGCCAGGTACGGCTGTTTCAGTCTTCGTCGTTGTACAGGTCAATAATACCGTTATCACTGGATGTGGCTCCGGTATTCTCGAAACGTTTGCCATCGTTGCGCAGTTCTTCCAGCCGGTTAAGGTAGGCCGCATCAACATCTCCGGTCACATATTTACCGGTGAAGACCGAGCACTCCCAGCCCTCAATATCGTCATTCACATCACTGACGCAGGTTACCAGATCATCCAGGTCCTGATAGAGCAGCCAGTCTGCACCAATCAGCTCCCGGATTTCTTCAACGGTGCAGTCGTGGGCTATCAGCTCGCTGGCAGAGGGCATGTCGATCCCGTACACATTCGGGTAGCGAACAGGGGGGGCCGCCGACGCAAAATAGACTTTGCGGGCACCCGCATCCCGCGCCATCTGGACAATCTCCTTACAGGTGGTCCCGCGCACGATCGAGTCGTCCACCAGCATCACATTCTTGCCCCGGAACTCCAGATCGATCGGGTTCAGCTTCTGGCGAACGGACTTCTTCCGCATTTTCTGACCAGGCATGATGAACGTCCGGCCGATGTAGCGGTTCTTGATAAAGCCTTCCCGGAATTTGACCCCAAGGCGGTGGGCCATCTGCATGGCGGAGGTCCGGCTGGTGTCCGGAATCGGTATCACCACATCGATATCATGGTCGGGACATTCCCGCAGGACTTTCTCGGCCAGGGTCTCCCCCATCCGCAGGCGCGCCTTGTAGACCGACACCTTGTCAAGGATGGAGTCCGGGCGGGCAAAATACACATGCTCGAAAATACACGGGAAAAGATGGGGGTCTTCGGCGCACTGACGGGTGTACAGGGTACCGTCGGTTTCGATATAGACGGCCTCGCCCGGCGCAATATCACGAACCAGGGTATAACCCGCGGCACTCAGAGCCACGCTTTCCGAAGCGATCATGTATTCCTTCCGGCCATCCTCAGTGGTACGCTCGCCGTAGCAGGCCGGCCGGATTCCGTTCGGGTCCCGGAAGCCGACAATGCCGTAACCGGTGATCATGGCAATCACGGCATAGGCACCCCGGCAGCGCTTGTGCACGGCGCTTACCGCTGAAAAAATTTCGTCCTTGGTGGGATCGAGCTTACCCAGCTTCTGCAGTTCATGGGCGAACACGTTCAACAGCACTTCCGAATCCGAATTGGTGTTGATGTGGCGAAGATCGGTCCGGAACAGGTCCTTGCTGAGATCATCGGCATTGGTCAGGTTGCCGTTATGGGCCAGGGTAATGCCGTAGGGACTGTTTACATAGAACGGCTGGGCTTCGGCGGAACTGGAACTGCCGGCTGTCGGGTAACGCACATGCCCGATACCCACGTTACCCACCAGGCGGCGCATATGCCGGGTGTGGAACACGTCCCGCACCAGTCCGTTATCCTTGCGAAGGTAAAAACGATCATCCTGAAAAGTAACAATGCCCGCCGCGTCCTGGCCCCGGTGCTGAAGTACAGTCAACGCATCATAGAGCGACTGGTTGACGTTGGAAGTACTGACGATGCCGACAATGCCACACATGGATAAGGGGTTCTCCGAGTGTTAAAACTGAATGTTAGCGGGACGCAGAGGCTGGTTCCACGCCTTCCTGCAGTGTAACGGGTTCCGGGGCTCGCGCACCCTCGGGCGCAGGCCCCAGAAAACGCGCAAATTCATCGCCCAGGGTCCGCCGGGACCAGTCTTCAACCACCGCAAGGCGGTCAATGATAATGGACGTTCGCCACCAGGTATCCTGTGCCAGCGGGGTGTATCGGGTAAAGGCAATGGCGACAATCACGACGACAACACCTCGCAAGAGCCCAAACCCCATGCCAAGCACCCGGTCCGTGGCTGAAAGCCCTGTGACCCTGACCAGGTGACCAATCATGTTGTTAATGATGGCTCCGACAATGAGCGTTCCAAAGAAGAGTATGGCGAAGGCGGCAATGAGCCTGACCAGGGGTGTTTCTACCGTGCTTTCCAGCAGGCCTTGCATTTGAGGATGGAAGGTTCTGGCAAGGATGAACGCACCAACCCAGGTCACCAGAGACAGGGCTTCTTTTACGAAACCCCGCTTCAGACTGATGAGCGTGGAAACTGTAATCAGGGCGATAATGACCCAGTCAATCCAGATCAGCGCTTCCATGGAAAACCCGGTGGAGAAAAGGAAGCGCGAATTCTATCAGGAAACCCCGGTTCGCCAAACCGCCTGACCCACATAAAACCGGCTGAGCGTGGCTATTTTCCGCCGGACGTAACCAGGCTGTTCACGCCAAACGCCTCATCCACGGCTCGCTTTGCTGCTTCGGCTTCCGACCTGGTGGCAAACGGACCGCTGAAAACCCGGGTAAGCGTGGTATCACCACGGACAACGGCCTGGAGATGAGAGCCATAGCCCTTCTCCCGAACCTTGTCCCGCAACCGGCGGGCATTGTCTTCATTGCCAAAACTTCCCAACTGGACCACCCAGGCACCCTCAAGGGAGCGCTCATACTCGGCCGTTTCCGGCTCAGCGGGCGCGGCATCGGAGCCTTGTTCAAGAATTCGGTACGCGGGCGAGTCCTCGCCCTCCCCTGCGCCGGATTCAGGCACATCAGGTGCCTTCTCCCTGAGCTCATAGGAAGGCGCCGGTGGCACCTCGGTTTCAGGCGCCTCAACCTCAGGGAAAGGGGGTTCTTCCGGGATTTTGATGGTTGTGGAACTACGCTCCGGGTGAGGCTCGTCAAAAAGCATGGGAACAAAGATAACCGCCAGGGAAACGAGCACCAACGCCCCGATTATTCTCTGTTTCAATCCATCCACTTTGCCAGGCTCCCATCTGTTGTGACCGCGCTGTTGTGACCGCGCTGTTGTGACTGCGCCGCAAGAGACGCCTACCCGCAGATACTAACCGCCCGGCAGCCGGAACTCAAAGGCAGCCCCGCTGCCATGGACAAAGTTTAAGGCACTCAGGTCGGCCCCGGGGCCCGCTTTTGTAAACCACAGCGAAGCAGAATTTCCCGAGCCTGCGCGGCGGTATGGAACGAACCGAAAACAACCACCAGATCATCCGCTGAGGCATTCGACAATGCGGTATTCAGTGCCTGCAGGACGGTTTCGGAGGCGCTCACAGCCGTCAGCCCGACGGCCCACAGCCTGTCTTTCAGGACTGCCCCGGAAAGCCCCCTGGGAGCATCAAGCCCCGCCAGGTACCAGTGATCCACTACTCCGGCCATGGCTCTGCCAACGCCTTCAACATCCTTGTCGGCCAGCGCCGCATAAACGGCGTGAACCTCTTTACCCGGCGTTTTCAGGCTCTCCAACTGGCCAGACAGCCAGCGCGCAGCATGGGGATTGTGGCCCACATCAACCAAGATATCCGGATGTTTCCCAAGCAACTCGAATCGACCAGGGACACTCAGGACCGAAAGGGTCTGTTCGATCACTGAAATATCCAGCTCCGGCTCAAGATTGCGGATGGCCACGACTGCCGCAGCGACACTTTTCAGCGGCAGCGGCCCGGCCGGCAAGCGAATCAACTGCCCCCCGTATTCCAGGGCCGGACCGGGGTTCGACCCCCTGTGCCCTTGCCGCGGTGACAGGTGATAATCGCGCTCCAGCAGTGCCAGATCCACTTTCTGTGCCGCAACCTGCTGAAGCACGGAACGGGGCGGATCATTGTCGGCATAAACGGCCGGGATACCCGGCCTCAGCACGCCGGCCTTTTCAAATCCGATAACCTCCCGGTTATCGCCAAGAAAGGCGACGTGATCGATGTCCACCGATGTCAGTATGGCGAAATCGGCATCCAGGACATTCACTGCATCCAGCCGCCCGCCCAGGCCAACCTCCAGAATCCAGTGATCCACGCCCGCATTGGCGAAGGCCACGAACGCCGCCAGTGTACCAAATTCGAAATAGGTCAAAGAGACCTTTCCCCGGGCGGCCTCGACCACCTCAAACGCCTTCACCAGTTCTTCATCCGGGATATCGGTGCCGTCCAGGCGAACACGCTCGTTATAGCTCTGGAGGTGAGGCGAAGTGTAGGCGCCGGTGCGGCGCCCCGCGGCCCGCAACAGGGCCTCCACTGCCGCAACCGCACTGCCCTTGCCGTTGGTGCCGGCCACAGTGATGATGCGAGCTCCCGGTTTGCGACGGAAGATTCGGCGAAGCACGATCAGGACCCGGTCCAGCCCAAGGTCAATTTCGGTTGGGTGCATCGCTTCGAGGTAGGCAAGCCACTGGTCGACCGTGGCACCAGCCCCCGGAGAAACCGGAGGCCGGACAGAGCGGTTACTCGGTGGGGGCATCGATTTCTGGCTTCTCGGACACATCAAACTCGATAGGTTCTTCAGTGCCCGGACGTTCCTGACCCGTGAACTTGGCCAGTACGTGGGCAATCCGCTCCCGCATCTGGTGGCGGTGAAGGATCATATCAATCGCCCCGTGCTCCAGCAGGAACTCACTGCGCTGGAACCCTTCGGGGAGCTTCTCACGAACCGTCTGCTCGATGACCCGTGGCCCGGCAAAACCGATCAGCGCATTTGGCTCGGCGATGTTCAGGTCGCCCAGCATCGCCAGACTGGCGGAAACGCCGCCAAAGACCGGGTCTGTCATGACCGAAATATAGGGAATTCCTTCCTGTTTCATGCGCTCCAGAACAGCTGCGGTTTTCGACATCTGCATCAATGACAGAATCGCTTCCTGCATTCGCGCGCCGCCGCTGGCCGAGAAACAGACGAGGGGAATACGGTGCTCCAGAGCAATGTTGGCGGCCTGAACGAATTTCTCGCCGACCACCTGACCCATGGAACCGCCGAGGAATTTGAACTCGAAGGAGCAGGCAACGAGTGGAACGCCCAGAGTTGTCCCCCTCATCGCTATCAGGGCGTCCTTCTCCCCTGTCGCCTTCTGGGCCTGGGACAGACGGTCCTTGTAGCGCTTGGTGTCCTTGAACTTCAGGCGATCCCATGGCTCAAGCTCAGCCGAAATCTCTTCCCGGCCGTCCTCGTCAAGGAATATATCCAGGCGCCGACGGGCACTAACCCTGAGGTGGTGGTTACATTTCGGGCAAACATCGAGATTCTTCTCAAGCTCCGGCTTGTAGAGAAAGGCGCCGCACTTGGGGCATTTCTTCCACAGCCCCTCCGGCACACCGGTTCTCTGCTTGGATTCCGAGCGGATCTTGCTCGGCATGATCTTGTCCAGCCAGTTACTCATGGTTTCATCCTGTCCTTTGATGCCTGTTTGCCCTCACCCCTGATTCAATCAGGAGGCCAGGCTGTCCAGCGCTTCACGCATCGGGTGGAGCAGATCCGTCAATGCTCGTTTGAGCTGGCCGGTATCTGCCTGATTCCTGGCTATTGTATCGACCAGGACACTGCCAACAATTACACCATCGGATACCCGGCCGACTGCAGCAGCCGTTTCCGCATCCCGGATACCGAAGCCGACGCCCACGGGAAGCGCTGTCAGTTCGTGAATGTGGTTCACTTTTGCGGCAACCTCTTCCACGTTGATTGTGGCAGAGCCTGTCACACCCTTGATTGAAACATAGTACACATAACCGGAAGAGTGCTCGCTGATTGCACGAATCCGGTCATCGGTCGTGGTCGGTGCCAGCAAAAAGATGGCGTCCAGATTGTGCTCGGTAAACAAAGGAGCCACCTCGCCGGCCTCTTCCGGCGGCAGATCGACCGTCAGGATGCCATCCACACCCGCGTCTTTGGCCGCATCCGCGAATGTTTCATAGCCCATCGCCTCCATGGGGTTCAGATACCCCATCAGCACCACCGGTGTGCTGTCGTTGGTCTTTCGGAACTCCTTGACCATGCCGATAACCTGCCGGAGGGAGGTTCCATGGACCAGCGCCCGCTCGCAGGCCAGCTGGATGACCGGACCGTCTGCCATCGGATCCGAGAATGGCACCCCCAGTTCAATAATATCAGCGCCGGCCGCCACCAGGGTGTGCATCAGATCCACCGTCACATCGGGGTGCGGGTCTCCGGCGGTAATGTAGGGGATAAGTGCCTTGCGACCTTGTCCTTTAAGGGTATTGAGAACCCCTTCGATTCGGCTCATGCCTGCTCCTGTTGATTCTTCAGATCTCGATGCCTTCAAGCCTGGCAACTGTGTTTATGTCCTTGTCGCCGCGACCGGAGACATTGATGACCACGGTCTGGTCTTTGTCCATGGTTGCCGCCATTTTGATAGCGTAAGCCACCGCGTGCGCGGTCTCCAGGGCAGGCATGATGCCTTCAACGCGGGTCAATTTGCGGAAACCTTCCATAGCTTCATCGTCGGTGACCGATACATAGTGGGCCCGGCCAATGTCCTTCAGCCAGCTGTGCTCCGGCCCGACACCCGGGTAGTCCAGGCCGGCACTGACAGAATGAGTGTCGGCAATCTGGCCATTCTCATCTTCCATCAGGTAGGTCCGGTTACCGTGCAGCACGCCCGGCCGACCGGCGCAGAGAGGTGCCGCGTGTTTTCCGGTTTCAATGCCCAGGCCACCGGCTTCAACCCCGTACAGCTCCACGGATTCATCCGCGAGGAACGGATAGAACAGACCTATGGCATTTGATCCTCCGCCGACACAGGCCACCAGTGCATCTGGCAATTTGCCGGTCTTCTCAAGGCACTGACGACGGGCTTCACGACCGATTACCGACTGGAAATCCCGAACCAGCATCGGATACGGGTGTGGCCCCGCCACAGTGCCAATGATGTAAAAGGTGTCATCAACGTGCGCCACCCAGTCCCGCATGGCATCGTTCATGGCATCCTTCAGCGTTTTAGAGCCACTCTGCACGGCATGGACCCGAGCGCCCAGCAGCTTCATACGGAAGACGTTCAGAGACTGGCGCTGAACGTCCTCGGCACCCATGAACACATGACACTCAAGCCCCAGACGGGCGCAGACCGTTGCCGTCGCAACACCGTGCTGGCCGGCACCGGTCTCTGCAATAATCCGTTTCTTCCCCAGGAAACTGGCGAGCAGTGCCTGGCCAATCGTGTTGTTCACCTTGTGGGCGCCGGTGTGGCAAAGATCTTCACGCTTGAGCCAGATCTGCGCACCGCCGGTCTCCCGGGTCAGGCGCTCGGCAAAGTAAAGAGGCGTGGGCCGGCCCACGTAATCCGCCAGTTCCTTGTCGAACCGCGCCTGAAATTCCGGGTCTTTCCTGAGGCGGTTATATTCTTTCTCGAGTGTCATCAGGGAATCCATCAGAGTCTCGGAAACAAACCGCCCACCGAAGGCCCCGAAGTGACCCCGCGCGTCCGGCAGTGCGCTCAGCATTTCTTCAGTCAGTTTTACAGACACGGTGAACCTCTTTGATAAAATGAGAAATTTTCTGGATATCCTTGATGCCTTTGCCTTGTTCAACACCGCCGCTGACATCCACCGCCCACGGTTTCACCTGGTTTACCGCGGCAAATACGTTAGCAGATGACAACCCGCCGGCCAATATGAGCGGCAGTGGCCGGTCCTCCGGTATCAGCGCCCAGTTGAAGCCCTTCCCGGTACCGCCGTATTTTTCCGGATCCCAGGCATCGACCAGCAAACCGGCAGAGTCCCGGAACTCTTCAAACGCACGCTCGATCTGACCGGCTTTCCGAACCCGGACGGCCTTGATCCAGCGGCGCCCGAAGCCTGAGCAGAAAACGGCAGTTTCGTCGCCATGAAACTGCAGAAGATCCAGCGGAACCTTGTCGAGCACCGTCTCGACGTCCTGCCGGGAGGGATTCACAAACAGGCCGACAGCGGACACGAACGCAGGGATGCGGCGAACCAGAGCTGCGGCCTGATCCGCATTGACTGACCGGGGGCTTGGCCCATAGAAGACAAACCCCAGAGCGTCTGCACCGCATTCAACCGCCGCATCCACGTCCTCAGGACGAGTCAGGCCGCATATTTTTACGCGTGCGTTCATTGGCTCGGTACCCGTTGCTTGGGATGGATATGTGTGGGCATAAGAGGGCGGTTTTCCGCCCGACTGAACCACGGCCTCAGAAAACCGGGACCACACTCGGCAGCAGGCAAACCGAACTCACCAGGATAACCCACATCAACCAGATACAGACCGTGGGGAGGCGCGGTAACACCGGCCACTGTCCGGTCTCTGGCGGCCAGTATCTCATGAATCCACTCTACTGGCTGCTTCCCTGAACCCACCGCCATCAATGCCCCGGCAATATTCCGCACCATGTGGTGCAAAAATGCGTTGGCCTGCACATCAATTACGACAAAATCACGCTTTCGGGTTACCGAGATCCTTTCCAGGAAACGGATCGGCGTTCGGGACTGGCAGCCGGCTGCACGGAAGGAGGAGAAATCGTGCTCACCTGCCAGCGCCTGCGCTGCCTCATGCATTCGCCCGGCATCGAGAGGACGGAATGTCCAGCTCACCTGCCCCCGCTGGATACCGGGCCGCACCGGATGGTTGTAGATGATGTAGCGGTAACGGCGGTACGTGGCTGAGAAACGGGCATGGAAATCGCCCTCGCCATTTCCGGCCCAGTGTACGGAAATATCCTCGGGCAATGCGGTGTTGATGCCCATCACCCAGGACCGGAGGTTCCGCACCGAAGGGGTATCGAAATGGGCAATCTGGTAACTCGCGTGGACACCGGCATCAGTGCGCCCCGCACAAACCAGATCCACGGGGTGATCGGCGACCCTTGCCACCGCTTTGGCAAGTTCGGCTTCGACCGACCGGACACCGGATTTCTGGAGCTGCCAGCCGTGGAACCTGCGGCCATCATACTCAAACGCAAGCACGACTCGCCCTGCCCCGATGGCGTTATCTGTGGTGAGTTGCCGGGTTTCAAGAAACAAGTGCGAATCCGGAAAGTATGTTTCTGTAAAAACAAAGCGCCGGCATGATGCCGGGAATCAACCCGGCGACCGGCGCTTGCTGCCTGTCAGGCCCGATTATAACGGATCAGGACAGGTTTTTAAGGAGATCCTGTGCCTCCGCTTTCTGGTCTTCACTGCCTTCCAGGGCGACTTCTTCAAGGATGTCCCTGGCGCCATCAGCGTCACCCATCTCGATGTAGGCCCGCGCAAGATCAAGCTTGGTGGCAGCCTCATCGGTACCGGCAAGGAAATCGAAGTCATCGTCATCCCCGAGGTCGTTCTCATCGATATCGGCAACGGACGAACGGAAGGACTCCCCGGCCACCTCATCGGATGCAACGGGTACATCCAGATCTTCATCTGAAATTTCATCGACATCAGCGGGGAGGATCCGGTCATCAAGGTCATTAAGGTCATCAAGGCCATCTGCAACGCCCTGCCGCTCAAGCTCCTCGGCCCCCTCAACGGCCTTTTCAGGACCGGCTTCTTCGGCATCGCCCAGAACATCGCCCTCTGCAAGGGTGTCCTCAAGGCCCAGTTCCTCATCCAGGGAAGCAGGCTCTTCCTCGTCGTGATTCGCCGAATCCGCGGAATCAGAGAACTCCTCCATCAGCGCCAGGTCTTCATCGGACACATCCAGTTCAAGGTCATCCAGCGAGGCTTCTTCCATTCCGCTTCCGTCCAGCTCGTCTTCTTCACCGGCGACCTTGTCGAGCTCGGCATCAAGTTCATCAAGAAAGGACTCGTCCAGAGAATCGATAGCAACGTCGGAGTCTTCCCCGGACAGACTGACTTCATCGGCCGCTTCACCAGACTCCCTCGCTGGCGTTTCTTCCCCCAGATCACTCTCGTCGAGCTCCAGACCCAGTTCTTCTTCGATCTCATCGGGCTTTGTTTCTGTGTCAGAGAGTTCATCAAGATCCATCTCGAACTCCGAGGACATATCCCACTCACCGGACTCCCCGGGCTCAGGAGTTTCTTCGGTAGCCGTCTTTTCTTCTGCGGACTCAAGTTCAATACCCGACAGGTCGTATTCGATCAGATCATCCTTGCCTTCTTCTTTCGGGCCGTCCGACCCAGAAGTTTCCGGTTCTTCAAACTCATTCAGATCAAAGTCTGATAGATCGGAATCGAAGTCACCGAATTCGTTCTCGGCAGGCTCTTCCTGCTCCGAATCGAACCGATCCGCCAGGAGCTCTTCAGATACAGGTTTGTCTTCACCATCAACCGAATCGTCATCCGCCGCCTTTCCGGAATGGTAAGAGGCCGCGAAGGAATCTGAGCGAAGCTGTGATTCAAGGTCATCGATGCTTGGCATGGATTCCGCTTCCTCCAGTCTCGCCCGCAACTCATTTGCTGTCGTCAGGGCTTCTTCGTCATCCAGCGCCGCGATTTCACCAAACTGCTTTTCAAAGGATTCACGATCCTGGGTGTCGGCATATACGCCCAACAGCTTCAGACGCAAATCAGTGCGGCTTGGCTCGCGGGAGATTGCGGTTTCCAGCGTTTGTGCTGCCTGGTCGTGACGACCATAGGCAATGTAGGTGTCTGCTTCCTCGAGGGTGTTACTGGCAACGGATTCCTGATCGTCCTCATCCAGATTCAGATCAAAGGAATCTGTACCTTCCTCCGTTTCGCTATTCAGCTGTTCGTAAAACGCCTTTTCCCGGTTCGCATTGCGACGGGCAAGGAGCAGGAGCAGCAACAGGAGAACGATCAGGCCACCGCCAAGGGCAATCTGGTACATTGGGTTGTTGGTGATCGCATCAATCACATTAGCCGGAAAGCCCCTCTCTGCGACAGGAGCCTGGGGTGCCGGCTTTGGTTCGGGCTCTGCCACCTGCGAAGGCTGAGAGGCCGAAGGAGCTGGCCCGGCAACGTCTTCGCCCATGTCTTCGGAAGTCGCGTCGACGCCAGCCTCCGCCATGACCTGCTCATCAGATGGTAAGGCAACATCGGCAGCCGCATCTTCCGGTGCATCTTCAGCCCCCGCCAGCTCAGCGGTTTCAGGTGCGGGTTCGGCCTGTTCACCGGGCACGGCAGGTTCACCCTCTCCGGTGACCTTCTCATCCACAACAGCGGTCTCTTCCGGAGGTGTCACGCCCCCAGTCACCGCCGCAGTAGCGGCAGCCTCGCTCTCACCAGAGACAGTCTGCTCCTGAGAGGCTGCCCCGGTTGCCTGTTGAATCTCGGCAAGCTGGGTATTTTTCAGTTCAAGCAGACGCTGGAGTGTCTGAACCTGATCCTGAAGATCCTTTACCCGGCTGTTCAGTTCTGTATTTTCGCGTCGTGCGCTTTCCAGCTCTTCCATCGCAACAGCGGTGCCGGCATCAACGCCACCAGGCAGTTGGCCATCCCCGCCGGCGGAGCCACCTTCGGAAGCATCACCACCGGATTCCCCGGCGACAACCAGCTTCAGCTCATCACCACCTGCCGCCGGCTCCGGAGATACAGGTTGTTGCTGCCGGCTCGCAGTTGCATCAATGGTACGCCGGGGCGACTGAAATTCCTGATTCTGCTGGCTGACAATGCGAATTGCCTGAGCACGCGTCCGGCTCTGTATCTGGTCAATGGAGGGGACACGGAGCACTTCGCCGCGCTTCAGGCGATTGATGTTATTGTTGATGAATGCACCCGGATTCAGGTCCTGTATTGCAAGCATGACCTGCTGCATGGAAACGCTGTCATTGGGGCGTACGCGGGAAGCAATGGTCCACAAGGTATCGGATGGCCCGGTTGGCCCGAAGGTATCCGCCTGATAACCCGCGTCCAGTGACCGCTCGGCCTGCGACTGACGGCGCAAGGACTCCTGGCTGCGGGTTGCTGAGGGTTGCCGGGCCGTTTCAGTGGAAGCCGCCGGGGGTACATTAACCTGCTCCTGTACCCCCGAGTCCTCTGCGTACACCGGCGGATCAACAAGAACGGCGTATTCACGCATCAACCGGCCGCTCGGCCAGGTCATTTCCAGCAGGAAATTGAGGTACGGTTCCCTCAGGGGCTCGCGCGAGGAAACGTTAACGGCAAGACTGCCATCGTTACGGGTAACCACCTGGAACCGGAGCTTGCTCAGAAACTGGTTGCGATCCAGCCCCACCCGTTCGTATGCCTGTTCCGAAGCAATGTTGACGAATACGTCCCCTGGATTAACGCCTCGGCTCTGGGGCAGAACAATCTCCGCATCCAGTGGCTCGTTCAGATAGGACTGAAGTTCAATTTCACCCAGCCCAAGGGCCTGTGCGACGCCGGATCCGAGCCCTCCCACCAGAGCCAGGGCAACCGCAAGCTTGCGTACCTTCATGCTTTTTCCTTTCCAGTCTCCGTTATTCGTTACTGCTTGTTTCAAACAGAATCGGACGAGGTTGGATGACTTCCATCTGGATAGTTCTCGTTATTATGTGTTCTTTTTAATAGTCAGCCCGGCAAGTATTGTTGATAAAACCTCTTTTATCAATCAATCAGCCGCAATCCTTGCACCATTTTTTATCAATCGCGCGGAACTGCCTAGCGCTCCTGAAAATAACAGGGGCGGAGGCTGAAATCAGCCTCCGCCCCCTTACCGGTTTACTGAAACCGGACACAGTTGGCATTTATTGCCTCTGCGTAACAATTCTTAACGCTCCTGAAGGATCCGGAGCATACGACGCAGCGGTTCGGCAGCACCCCAGAGCAGCTGATCACCTACGGTGAACGCGGAAATATACTCCGGCCCCATGGCCAGCTTGCGGATGCGGCCAATCGGCACGCTCAGGGTACCGGTAACCTTCGCCGGAGTCAGTTCCTCAATAGTTGCATCGCGGTCATTGGGGATAACCTTTACCCAGTCATTGGCCTTCGCCAGGATCGACTCAATTTCTGAAACCGGCAGGTCCTTCTTCAGCTTGATGGTCAGTGCCTGACTGTGGGAGCGCATGGCGCCAATCCGCACGCAGATACCATCAATTGGAATCGGGTTGTCCGAACGACCAAGAATCTTGTTAGTCTCTACACCGGCTTTCCACTCTTCCTTGCTCATACCGTTATCGAGCTGCCTGTCGATAAACGGAATCAGGCTACCGGCCAGCGGTACCTGGAAGTGCTCGGTGGGAAACCCATCGGAGCGCATGGTTTCGGTCACCTTCCGGTCAATCTCGAGAATCGCGGAAGACGGGTTATCCAGCTCGGCTTTCACACTGCTGTTGAGCACACCCATCTGGTTCAGCAATTCACGCATGTTCTGCGCACCGGAGCCAGAGGCCGCCTGATAGGTCATGGGCGTTACCCACTCGATCAGGTCCCGCTCAAGCAGACCGCCAA
Source organism: Marinobacter sp. SS8-8 (assembly GCF_030540945.1). Taxonomy (NCBI): domain Bacteria; kingdom Pseudomonadati; phylum Pseudomonadota; class Gammaproteobacteria; order Pseudomonadales; family Marinobacteraceae; genus Marinobacter; species Marinobacter sp. SS8-8. The sequence goes on from NZ_JASSVN010000004.1 coordinate 77,727, forward strand.
GGGCCAGCATCATCAGGCTGACGGTGCAGTTACCCCCAATGTAATCCCTGACCCCCTTGGCCAGCGCGGCATCAATAACATCGCGGTTGACCGGATCCAGGACAATAACCGAGTGGTCAGCCATCCGGAGCGTGGATGCGGCATCAATCCAGTAGCCTTCCCAGCCCGCGTCGCGGAGCTTCTGGTAAACCGCACCGGTGTAATCGCCACCCTGGCAGGTCACGATCACATCCAGGGTTTTCAGAATCTCAACGTCGAACGCATCCTGGAGTGCAGGAACGCCCCCCTTGCCTACATCCGGTGCGGGCTTGCCCGCCTGGGATGTGGTGAAAAACACCGGTTCGATATCGGCGAAATCGTTTTCTTCACGCATGCGCTGCATGAGGACCGAGCCCACCATGCCACGCCAACCTACAAGTCCAACTCGCTTCATGTGCGATCTTCAGACCTCGTTTTATGCCCGCCCGAAGCCTTTATCGCTGGCAGGGACAGGATGGATGATCCCGCGGCAACTGCATCCCGCTACCGTCGGGTCTCAAAAAACTGGACAGAAACCGCTCTTTAAAGCGCAGCCAGAACAGCCTCACCCATTTCCCGGGTGGAGACCCTGGCCGCGCCTTCAGACATGATGTCTGCCGTTCGCAGCCCCTGATCCAGAACCTTGCTGACCGCCGCCTCAATGGCTTCAGCCGCTTTTTCCTCATTAAGACTGTACCGCAACATCATGGCAGCACTAAGGATAGTGGCCAGCGGATTGGCAATACCCTTGCCGGCAATATCCGGCGCAGAGCCATGACAGGGTTCGTACATACCCTGCTTTTCCGAATTCAGCGACGCCGATGGCAACATGCCAATGGAGCCGGTAAGCATAGCCGCTTCGTCCGAAAGAATATCACCAAACATGTTGCCAGTCACAATCACATCGAACTGCTTGGGTGCGCGCACCAGCTGCATGGCGGCGTTATCCACGTACATGTGGGACAACTCCACGTCCGGGTATTCCCGGCGCAGATCGTTCATGATTTCCCGCCACAAAACAGTCACTTCCAGCACATTCGCCTTGTCAACGGAACACAGCTTCCTGCCACGCTGCTGAGCCGCCTCAAAAGCAACCCGGCCTATACGACGAATTTCCGATTCTGTATAGGCGTAGGTGTTGTAGCCCTGACGCTCTCCGCTTTCCAGTTCGCGAACGCCGCGCGGCTGGCCAAAATAGATGCCTCCAGTCAGCTCCCGGACGATCAGGATGTCCAGGCCGGATACCACTTCCGGCTTCAGCGACGACGCCGAGGCCAGTTGCGGATACAGGATGGCCGGGCGCAGGTTGGCAAACAGCTCAAGATTTGATCGCAACCCCAGCAATCCCTTCTCGGGGCGCCTGGCCATCGGGAGGCTGTCCCACTGGGGACCGCCAACGGCACCCAGCAGGATGGCATCGGCTTTGGTCGCTTTTTCCAGCGTTTCATCCGGAAGCGGGCTATCCGTTGCATCGATTGCCGCGCCGCCGACCAGGCCGGACTCGAAGCCCAGGCCAAGATCGAACTGGTCATTGACTTTATGAAGCACCTTTTCGGCCTCAGCCACGATTTCCGGCCCGATACCGTCGCCGGGAAGCATCAACACTGTTCTGGACATGGTTTTTCCTTGCAAGAGTCTTCTATTGGATTCCGCCACCGGCGCCAAACAGCCAGGGCGCGGTTTTACGACGACTGTCTTCATACGATTTGATGGCATCCGCATCTTCCAGCGTGACACCGATATCGTCCAGGCCGTTAAGCAGACAATGACGGCGGAAGTCATCCACCTCGAAACCGAACGTCTCACCCGAAGGCGTGCTCACTGTCCTGGCCTCAAGATCCACAGACAGTTGATAGCCTTCGCCCTGCTCCACTTCCTGAAAGAGGCGATCAACTATTTCCTCAGGAAGGACAATCGGTAACAGACCATTCTTAAAGCAGTTATTATAGAAAATATCGGCAAAACTCGGGGCAATAATCACCCGGAAACCGAAATCTTCCAGCGCCCAGGGCGCGTGTTCGCGGCTGGAACCGCAGCCAAAGTTGCGGCGCGCCAAGAGGACACTCGCGTTCTTGTACCTGTCCTGGTTCAGAACAAAATCCGGATTGATCGGGCGTTTGGCACAATCCTGATCCGGCTTGCCTTCATCCAGGTACCGCAGCTCATCAAACAGATTCGGCCCGAAGCCGGTGCGCTTGATGGACTTCAGAAACTGCTTGGGAATAATCATGTCCGTATCCACATTGGAACGGTCCATGGGGGCGACAACGCCCTGGTGTTGGGTAAATGCGCGCATGGTTCTCTCCTGCGGATCAGTTCATCAACTCACGGACATCAACAAAATGGCCAGTCACCGCAGCGGCTGCCGCCATGGCCGGGCTCACCAGGTGAGTTCGTCCGCCAAAGCCCTGACGACCTTCAAAGTTCCGGTTTGAGGTGGAGGCACAGTGCTCGCCCTGGCCCAGCTTGTCAGCGTTCATTGCCAGGCACATGGAGCAACCCGGGTCACGCCATTCCAGCCCGGCTTCAATGAAAATCCTGTCCAGACCTTCCTGCTCCGCCTGGACTTTCACCAGCCCGGAACCCGGTACCACCATCGCCTGCTTCAACGTCGGCGACACTTTCCGCCCTTTCACCACAGCCGCTGCCTCACGCAGATCCTCGATCCGGCTGTTGGTGCAGGAGCCAATAAACACACGGTCCAGCTGGATATCCGTGATCGGCATATTCGGCTTCAAACCCATGTATTTAAGGGCCCGCACGATGCCTTCGCGCTTGATCGGGTCTTCTTCTTTTTCGGGATCCGGCACTCTGCCTTCAACGCCGACAACCATCTCCGGAGAGGTACCCCAGCTCACCTGGGGCTGGATTTCCGAGCCTTCCAGCTCAACGACCTTATCGAACACCGCGTCATCATCGCTGTGCAGGGTGCGCCAGTAGTCAACCGCCGCGTCCCATTGCTCGTCCTTCGGCGCAAACGGACGGCCACGCACGTAATCAATGGTGGTGTCGTCAACAGCCACCATGCCAACCCGGGCACCCGCCTCAATCGACATGTTGCAAATGGTCATCCGGCCTTCCATGCTCAAACCACGGATAACCTCGCCACCAAACTCGATGGCATGGCCGGTACCACCAGCGGTGCCGATCTTGCCGATGATGGCCAGAACAACATCCTTGCCGGTCACGCCCGGCCCAAGCTTGCCATTTACCTTCACCAGCATATTCTTCATTTTCTGCTGAACCAGGCACTGGGTAGCCAGCACATGTTCAACTTCACTGGTGCCGATACCATGGGCCAGACAGCCAAAGGCACCATGGGTGGAGGTGTGGGAATCGCCACAGACAATACTCATGCCCGGTAAAGTCGCACCCTGCTCTGGTCCAATCACGTGGACAATGCCCTGGCGCTGGTCCTTGATCTTGAACTCAAGGATTCCAAACTCATCGCAGTTCTTGTCAAGGGTTTCCACCTGTATCCGGGATACGGGATCCACAATGCCCTCCACGCCCCGGGCACGGTCGGTGGTGGGCACGTTGTGGTCCGGAGTCGCAATATTGGCATCAATCCGCCACGGCTTCCGCCCGGCCAGACGCAGCCCTTCAAAGGCTTGAGGCGAGGTAACTTCGTGCAGTAACTGACGATCAATATAAATCAGCGCGGAGCCGTCGTCCCGCTGCTTGACGAGATGATCGTCCCACAATTTGTCGTATAAGGTCTTGCCCGCCATGGTTCTCTCTCACTCTCTGGGGGTTTCTGGTTATCACGTTCGATTGCTCTATGTTACCGTTTACTCATAGATAACCTCAATTCATGTTTTTCATCCATCGCATTCCAATTGGTTATTCTTTAGAATTTGGGTGAAGGTCCCGGGTTGGGCCAGCACTTTCAAAACACGCCTACAAGCACATCCCTGTGGGCTCGTTTCGGGCCATCCCTACAGGGGGGCGTGTTTTGGGAGACTCTCCCCTCCATATGCCTTCCACCAATAGCCGAAAATCTGGATTAAGAGGCATGGACTCAAACGCACTGAAGGCTTTCCTGACAATCGTAGATCAGGGCTCATTCTCAGAGGCAGCCGAAACCCTGCACCTGACACAGCCGGCGATCTCCAAACGCCTCGCGGCCCTGGAAAACCAGCTCGGCACCACTCTCATTGACCGCAGCCACCGCCAGATCCGCCTGACCGATGCCGGCAGCCGTCTACTCCCCCATGCCCGCCGGATCCTGGACGAAATCCACAATGCCCGGATTGCCCTTTCCCCGGATTCGGGACAGGTGGAAGGCGAGCTTCAGATCATTGCCAGCCACCACATCGGTCTTCACCACCTGCCTAACTGGCTGCGGCGGTTCAAACGGGAATACCCTCAGGTATCCATTAACCTGCAATTCATGGAATCCGATGCGGCTTATGAACAGATGAGCAAACGAAATGCGGAACTGGCATTTGTCACCCTGAGCGACAGCATGGCGCCCAGCTTTACGGTATTCGCGCAGTGGCCGGACCCGATGGTATTTGTGACAGGAGCTGAGCATCCGCTCGCTTCACTGAGTCAACCGGCGCTTTCAGACCTCGCAGATCACCCTGCGCTGCTGCCGGACACAACAACGGCGACTTATCGGGTGGTCAGCCGCTTGTTCCTCGAAGCCAACCTCCACCTGAACCCGCAGATGCCAACCAATTACCTGGAAACGCTGAAAATGATGACCAGTGTCGGCCTTGGCTGGAGTGTTCTGCCCTCGCGGATGGTCGATGACAGTCTCCGCGTGCTGGAGGTAGGCCGCCCGGTCTCCCGGGTCCTGGGTGGAATCGGCCTCACCGGCCGGCAGCTGGGCAATGCTTCGAAGGCCCTTCTGGCGATTATTCAGAAAGAGGAAGATGCCTGACTTTCAGACTTCGCCTTGAACCGGCGGCGGCCGAAGGCCACGCCAGCTAATCACGACTGCAATGGCCATGGCCGCCGCACCGCCCCAGAACGCCGCTGAGGTACTGAAACCATCCGCCAGGAATCCGGACAACCAGGCGCCCAGCGCGCCCCCGGCACCAAACGTCAGCCCACTGTATAGCGCCTGCCCCTGGCCGTGATGGTGCTGCCCGAAGAAACCCTGGATGTACTGAACCGAAATGGCGTGAAGCGCCCCGTAAGACGCCGCATGCAGCAACTGCGCAAACAGAAGAATCGCCAGGACATCCGTCATCTCGGCTATCAGGATCCAGCGAATCATTGTCAGTGTGAGTGCGCCGATAGCAATCTGCCGAAAGGCAAAGTTCCGGGTCAGCCGGTGCATAACCAGAAACAGAGCAATTTCCGCAAAAACGCCCAGGGACCACAGCAGCCCGATCGAGAGCTTGCTGTAACCATATTGCGCCAGGTGAATGCTGAAGAAGGTGTAATAGGCACCATGGGACACCTGGAGCAGAAAATTCATCAGGAAAAACGTCACCACCGCCGGGTGGCTGACAATCGCTTTCAGACTGCCCTTCGGTGCCGGCGGTTTCCGCTCCCCCTGCTCGGACGGCACCAGAAACGCAGACACCGCAATCCCGGCGAACACCGGCAACAACAACCCGGGCAGGTTCCGGATCGGAACCAGCTCCAGCAAACCACCCACCAGCGCCACCGCCCCGATAAACCCGACCGAGCCCCAGAGGCGGACCTTGCCGTACTTCTCCCGGTTCTTGCCCAGGGTGCGAAGCGTGATCACCTCATACAGGGGCAGAATCGCGTTCCAGAAAAAGGTGAACGCCAGCATCACCAGGAGCAGCCCGTAGAACCCTGGCTCCAGGAACACCCCGGCAAAAAACAACGAACCGGTAATCGCCCCGAACCGAACCAGCCGCACCCGCTGGCCAGTCCTGTCCCCGAGCCAGCCCCAGACACTGGGTGCAACAATCTTGGTCAGCTGAATCGTCGCCATCAAGGTGGCAATCTGAAGGTAGGAAAACCCCTGGCCCTCCAGGTAGAGGGACCAATAAGGCAGGAGTCCGCCTAAAAGGGCAAAAAACCAGAAATATAGATTGGAAAGTCGAAAGTAAATGGCAAAACCTCTTCCAGACTATCGAAAAGCCAGGCCGGAGCCGAGGGTGTGGGCCGTTCAAAAATGTGGAGCGCCATGGATGGCGCGACCAAGCCCTACAGGGACGTATTTACGGGCGTGTTTTGAACGGCCCACACCCCCGGATTCGCTACACCATCAGTTAGATCCTAGAGCTGGCCAATAACGGGCGTAGCGACCGAAACATCCCCATTCTGCCCCCGATGCCGCAAATAATGATCCATCAGAACAATGGCCATCATCGCCTCGGCAATCGGCGTCGCCCGAATCCCGACACAGGGATCGTGCCGCCCGGTCGTAATCACCTCAACCGGATTGCCGTGCACATCAATGCTCCGGCCTGGCAAACGCAGACTCGATGTGGGCTTCAGGGCAATACTCGCCACAATCGGCTGACCGGAAGAAATACCACCCAGCACACCACCGGCGTTGTTGGAAAGGAACCCCTCAGGGGTCATCTCATCCCGATGCGAGGTGCCCTTCTGCGCGACGCAATCAAAGCCGGCACCAATCTCCACACCCTTCACCGCATTGATACTCATCAGGGCATGGGCCAGATCCGCATCCAGGCGATCAAAGACCGGCTCACCCAGGCCGGGAGGCACGCCCTCGGCGACCACGTTAATCCGGGCGCCGATGGAATCGCCTTCCTTGCGGAGGGCGTCCATGTAGGCCTCCATCTCGGCGACCTTGTCCGGATCCGGGCAGAAAAACGGGTTCTGGTGCACCTGATCCCAGTCCAGTTTCTCGGCCCTGATCGGCCCCAGCTGAGACAGGTAACCGCGAATACGGATACCCAGTCGCTGCTCGAGATACTTGCGCGCCACCGCACCGGCGGCCACCCGCATCGCGGTTTCCCGGGCTGAGGAGCGGCCACCGCCCCGGTAGTCCCGCACACCGTACTTGTGCATATAGGTGTAATCGGCATGGGCGGGACGGAACTGCCCGGATATCTTCGAGTAATCCTTCGAACGTTGATCGGTATTTTCAATTAACAGCCCGATTGGCGTGCCGGTGGTTTTGCCCTCGAAAACCCCGGAGAGAATTTTTACCTCGTCCGCTTCCCGGCGCTGGGTCGTGTGGCGGGATGTGCCCGGCTTGCGGCGATCCAGATCGCGCTGCATGTCGGCTTCGGAGAGCTCAAGCCCCGGAGGACAGCCGTCAATAATGCAACCCAGAGCGACACCATGGCTCTCGCCGAATGACGTGACGGTAAACAGTTTTCCGAAAGAATTTCCTGACATAAATCAATATCTTATTAAGGCTTCATAAGAAGCAGGGTTAACGTAAAGCCTGCCATTGGCGCAGGTCCTGCTCGTTAATTACAAACACCCCATCACCGCCGTTCTCGAAATCCAGCCAGGTAAACGGCAGATCCGGGCAGGCATCGTCCAGGGCCACCCAACTGTTGCCAACCTCGACAACCAGAAGGCCGCCCGGCGTAAGATGATCCGCGGCGCCGGCGATAATCCGGTGGGCAATATCCAGCCCGTCCTGCCCGGCGGCCAGACCCAGCTCCGGCTCATGGCGGTATTCCTCCGGCATGCTGGCGAGGTCTCCGGCGTCCACATAGGGCGGATTGCTCACAATGACATCATAACGCCCGCCGATGTTTGCAAAGACATCCGATTGTACGGTGCGAACCCTGTCCCGGACTCCGTGAAGCTCGATGTTCGATTCAGCCACCTTCAGGGCATCGGCACAAATATCGGAAAGATCCACCTCCGCCTCGGTGAAAACGGACGCCGCAGCAATACCAATACAACCGCTGCCGGTGCAAAGATCAAGAATGCGCTCAACCGGCTTGCCACCCAGCCAGGGCTGAAAGCCGCTCTCAATCAGCTCAGCAATCGGTGAACGGGGCACCAGCACCCGCTTATCAACGTGAAACGGCATGCCCATGAACCAGGCTTCGCCCAAAAGGTAAGCCAGGGGGACGCGCTCATCCACACGCCGCCGAATCCGCTCCAGAATCAACTCCCGCTCTTGCCGGGTAAGCCGGGCATCCAGGAACAGGGTGTTGTTTTCCAACGGCAGATGCAGGCTGCGCATAACCAGATGAACCGCCTCATCCCAGACATTGTCGGTGCCATGGCCGAAATACAGGGGCGAGGCAGCAAACTGTGAGGAGGCGTAGCGAAGGTAATCGCGAACGCTGTGGAGATCATCGATAGGGCTGGTCACAAACGTAAATCCTGTGCGAGAGCGTGTCAGCGCCGGATTATACGCTGTTTATCCACCTGACTGCAGCCTTGCGAATACAGCCCCGGAGAATCCCCTCAGATGGCCAGCAGGCCGGAACTGCTGCGACTGCTCTCAAACCGATCCAGAGCCGCTGCCATACGCTCCCTGCCAAGCTGAATCAGTTCCGGAGCCTTGTGGTAATCGTAGCTCCGGCAGGCATTTTTCGGGACGTTTACCAGCAGGTCCGGCGGATAGCCGGCAATCTTGTACTGCACCAACGCACTCTGCATGGTCTCTATGGTGAGGTTCATCACGTCGAACTTGCCAATTCCCAGCTTGTCCCAGTCAATGGTTTCATGGTCTTCATGGGCTTTCCTGTCAGCCGCCTTTTTTTCGACCTGTTTCTGGTGCTCTTTTTTCTGCACGTCCCTGGAAATCCTGTCTTCCGGGCTATCCCCGTTGTCCGGTTTGCGCGCAGCCAGGGATTTCAGGGCATCCCAGTCGAACCAGCGGGAGGCTTTCTCGCGAATGGTGTCCATCCACTCGTCCGTGTCGGTACTCTCGCCCGCCGCTGCGAAAGCGGCATCGGGGATACGCCGCCTGCGGTCATCTTCGCCGCTCAGGTTGACCGCGACAATCATATCGGCCTGGGAGGAAATTGTCGGGATAATCGGCAACGGATTGAGCAGGGCTCCGTCCACCAGAACCCTGCCGTTAAGCACAAGCGGGGTCACCACGCTGGGAATGGCGACCGACGCGCGAATCGCCTGATCCAACGGGCCCTCCTGGAACCAGATTTCCTTATGGGCGAGCAAATCCGTTGCCACGGCGGTATAGGCGACGGGCAGATTCTCGATTCGGGTTTCCCCCAACATTTCCCGCACAACCGAAAAGATTTTTTCGCCCCGGATGGCTCCGACAGAATTAAAGGTCACATCAAGCAGTTTAAGTACATCGAACTGACCGAGCCCGGTTACCCAGTCCTTGTAGTCCTGCATCTTTCCCGCTGCATACATACCGCCAATCAATGCCCCCATGGAGCAACCGGAGATGGCAACAATCTCGTAACCACGCTCTGCCAGTATTTCGATGGCGCCGATGTGAGCGTAGCCTCTCGCCCCGCCGCTACCCAGAGTGAGGGCAACCGTTGTCCGGGGCTTGTGCCTGCGCCCCACCGCCTCCGGATTTGCCCGCACATCGGTAGCCGGCACATCTGAACTGTGTAAAACCCTGGAGACATTGTCCCGGGGCACGTCCTCCGAGGGCGGGCCTTTCCGGCGCCGATCATCGTCCTTTGAGTTGCCCATTGTGCTTACCTCGAGATCATTACCACTTCTACCCGGTTACCCTGTCGGTCCGGCTCGCTGAATACCACGGCAGGACCCGCCACGATGATTTCCTGTTGGTCACGGGGAACACCGGTCTTTGAGAGAACCTCCGAAAGCGATTCCGCAGCCTTGCGTGCGCGCTCCATCGCATCATTGAAAGATTCATCGGCCTCCAATGCAGAATAGCCCACCAGCGCAATGATCGTACCCTCAACCCGGGCCAGATCGGTTACACGCTGCCGATCTCCTGCCTGCCAGTTAAAACGGTAGGTTACTCCCCCTTGCCACGGGACGATAACCGGCCCTTCAACCCGCCTGGCCAGATTCCCGAACCCGGGAATGGAAGCGCCGGGCGCCACGCGCAGATGCTCAACCCAGGCGTATTCCCGCAAATTGCCCCGGGTAACGGTGTAAACCAGTGTCAGCCACCGGGTTCCATCCTCAGAGACAGTGCCCGCTACCAGGTAGTCCTGGGTAGCATCCCCTCCGTACAGAACCGCCTGATTGAATATCTGGTTTGCCCAGACATTGCTCCTGCCGCAACGTACGCCGGAGCACTCAAACAGAATCTGGGCATTTCTCTTGCCCAGTAGCCGCAAATAATGGGCCCTGGCCTGTTCCCGGTTTGAGTCGCGGGCAATCTGGTACAGACGCCCCTCCCCGCTTACGGGAAGCCTTGCCAGGCTGTCAGAGCGGATCTCATTATTCACTTCCCGCACCGCACTGAAAAGAACCAGGTGGCCGGAGGATTCGATGTTAACCGTGGTCTCCAGGGTTGACTGCGGGAAGGCTTCCGGACTATCTCCGGTCGCAGCCATAACAAGACCTGGCAGGGCCAGCGCACCAAAAGTGGCTGCAAGAAAACGGGTGAACAGTAGTTTCAGCAAGCGATTACTCATTTTCCAGAAATTGTCTGACGGCATCTGCCACGTAACCGGTTTCCCCATCAAGATGGCAGTGGTGTCCACCCGGCACGTTCGATACCTGAAGATTCGGAATGACGCTGGTGCGTTCATCCAGATCCTTTCTGTACGACAGCAGCCCCTGATCGGCTCTGACAAAGAGCACCCGGCTTTCCAGGGCACTCAGGGACGCCATCACCTGCTCTTCCGTCATCATCAGCGGTGACGGGTGCCGAAGACGCGGGTCGGTCCGCCACACGAGCCCGTTTTCCTCCGGCTTCATGTTCCTGGGAATGAGCGTCAATGCGGCTTCCGGACTCAGCGGGCTCAACCCACCCTCCCTCGCTTTCGCTGCGGTTTCGATATCCGGGTACACCACTTGCCGGCCAGATCCCGCAATACGCTTCTTGATGGCCTTTCTCATCTGGGGAACGGTTTCGCTGACCGGCCGACTGATCGCACCAAGGCTGTCAATCATCACCAGGTTGCGTACCCGTTCAGGAAAGGCTGCGGCGTAGAGGGCGCCGACAATGCCCCCCAGGGAATGGCCAACCAGATTGATTCGCCCGTCGGAGGTTTCCTGAAAATAACGCTCCACAAGTTCAGCGAGGTCCGCCACGTAATCCATCAAAAGGTAGTCCTGCCCCTCCGGCCGGTGACCGGAATGACCGTGGCCGGCCATATCCAGTGCGTAGACAGGACCAAGGCCTGTCAGTTCCGGAGCCAGCTTTACAAAGGTAAGACTGTTATCGAGCCAACCATGCAGCATCAGTACCGGGGTGTTTTCGTGAACACCCTCACCCGCTTGCCAGCTAAGCCCGGCAAGCGCTATATGCCGGAGTTTCCACTCGGATTCACGGAAGTCCCGCGCACCCTTTTTACCCAACTTGTCTTTGTCCAGTTTGTCCTGGCTTCCGGTCACGTCGTCTCCCGACAGTGTGTCGAGAGCCCCCGGAGGTATCACAATATCGTTCATGCAGGCTTCGCCTTCACAGGGTGTGTGTTGGCCGATCAGAACTCAGCGAGCCTGCCAGATAGGATTCGATCTTGGTGCGTGCGGTTTCATCATCACCGTTGAACTGAACCCCGATTCCCGCAGCGCGGTTGCCCTGGGCACCCTTCGGCGTAATCCAGACAACCTTGCCGGCCACGGGAATTTTCTCAGGCTCGTCCATCAGGTTCAGGAGCAGGAACACCTCATCCCCCAACTGGTACTGTTTCTGGGTCGGGATAAACAGACCGCCCTGGCGAATGTATGGCATGTAGGCCGCATACAATACAGCCTTGTCCTTTATCGTCAGGGTGAGAATACCACTGCGCGCACCGAATCCGGGCCCCATAACTGACACCTTTTCTGCAAGATCGTTTGTAACATTTGGCGGGATACAAAAACCCCTTTCATTCCGGAATCATAGCAGTTGTTGGGCCGGAAGGCGCAACCCTAGTGCTGCCGGGCCGGACGCCTGACCGGCATCAGCTTTTGCCAGGCTATCAGCAGCCGGCTGGCTTCGAGTTCCGGGCTGGCATTGTAAACACCGGCCGCTCTCGATTCCTTTACCATATCCAGCAATTCGTGGGCTCGCCAGGGCGAATTCGTTTTTGCCAGGAATCGGAGCATATCGGCCGCATCGGGGTCCTGTGGTGTGCCCCCGGCGATAAGCCGGGCCAGATCCGCCGCCCAGGTTTCAAACAACCAGAGCGTATTTTCCAGGCCCAGGGCCTTGAACGCCCTGGCGGCCTCCCCTACCGGAATTCGTGACTTCATGAATTCCCTGAACCGCTCCAGGGCCGAATCCCGCAGGCCAATGAAATCCCCGGTTGCATAGTCAAAAGCCAGTCTGGGCGCGTTGCCAGACAGCATAAGGGCCCTGGCCAGCAAATCGGCAGATGGTCTCGCGTCTTCGGAAAGTTCCCGGACCCGGTTGGTCAGCCAATGGTTCGCATCCTCGTTACCGGGCACCGGGAGGGGCAGTGTCTGGCAGCGGGAGCGAATGGTGGGAATGACCGGGCGGCCGCTCTCCTGCAAAAGGATCAGGGTGACATCGGGTAACGGCTCTTCCAGCGTTTTGAGTAACGCATTCGCCGCGTTGATGTTCAGTTGATCCGCGCGATCAATGATGGCCACCTTGTGATGCCCCACCTGGGGCGACGCGACTGCAAAGGACGAGAGCGCCCTGATCTGATCCACCTTGACCATACGGGATTTCTCCGGACCATAGACACGGACATCCGGGTGACTGGAAGCCGCGAAAAGCTCGCACTGCTTGCAGTGACCACAGGCAATCGGCTGGCCAGAATCCCTGTTCAGCGGCGTGTCACAAAGCAGCAACCCGGCCACGGCCTCCGCCCAGGCGCGCTTGCCGACACCCCGCTCCCCGGCGAGAATCAGGGCGTGGGGGAGCCTGTCCCCGGCCACCTGGCTCTGTACCGTTCGCCAGGCACGCTTGAGCCAGGGCATGTCTTGGGCAATATCAGTCACGGCGCCTTCCTGTCCGGGAGTTGGATCTGCGTAATTGTCGCTTCATGGTGGCGAGTAGCCGGTGCATTCGTGCCAACTGCCCGTCCCCCTCATCCTCTGTGCCTGCGCTATAGTAATGGCTGTTGACCATCCGGGCAAAAAGCCTGGCGGAATCCGCCGCCGCAGGTTCCGCCTCTGCCAGTCTCTTGGCCAGCACAGACGGCGTCTCGCCATGGCGGACCGGCACGCCGGCGCCCGCGCACAACCGGTGCCAGGTATCCACAACCCGCCGGAAGGCGCTCCGCTTTTCCCCGCGGCGCATCTGCAACGCCGATATCAGCCCCGCGACCAGTAATCCGGCCCCGACAATGCCTGCCGTCAGGTACCCCAGCTCGCGCATACCAAAGCCGCCCGGCAACCGGGACATCAAGTCCATCTGGCTCTGGCCCTGATAACCAACAACCCAACGTTGCCACTGATAGTTGATGCGGTCCAGTTGCAGGCTCGCCCACTGAACCAAGGCAACGTTTGCATACCGCTGGGGCGAGGCCCAATCGTTTTCGAGGAACGACCCTTCTTGGGCAACCGCTTCTCTGAGGCCGGATTCGATCCGCTCAGGTGCAATTGCCGCGGTGGGGTCGACCCTTACCCAGCCCCGGCCACCCAGATAGGCTTCAACCCAGGCATGGGCATCGTATTGGCGTACGATCAGGTAATCCCCCCCGGCACCGGGCTCACCGCCCTGATAGCCAATCACCACGCGGGCCGGTATGCCCGCGGCCCGCAACACGAAGGTCGTCGCGCCCGCGTAATGGGCACAGAAGCCCCGCTTTTCATCGAACAGCAGGGTATCAATGCCGTTGTCCGGCATGGCAGGCGGCCTTAAAGTGTAAAAATAGGCCTGCTCCCGAAACCGTGCCATCAGTGAACGGATGATCTGCTCGTCGCTCATGTTTCGGCGGAGCTCCCCGGCCAGCTCACGGGCCCTTGGGTTGCCTTCCCCGGGCAGTTGAAGATACCGACGAAGCTCAGCCCTTTCGATCTGCTCACCTGGGCCGGCGGTATCTTCCAGGGCCAACCGGTAACGGACCGGGCTGTCAGCCGGCCGACGGAAGCGGAACAGGTCGGCCGATTCCTCAACCACGTTGTCGGACACTGCCCGGGAATTTTCAAGGGCAAAGGCCCAGCGCTGGTCGGTGGGTTCCAGCAATACGTCGTATTCTTCAGGTTTGAGCGGGCCAACGCCGCCATCGACGGCAACCCGGCCAAGCGCACGGAAGTCTTCGGTTTGCCCCTGCCTCCAGGTTTCGCCGTCCAGGTAATCCAGGGTAAGACCACGCCAGTAGCGATCACGATACGGCGGAATCTCACCGCCGAAGGTCACCCGGAATGCCCGCTCACCGCTTTGTGCCAGACTGGAAATATCGCCTGGCCGCATGGTGTCGCTGATGCCGGTCCGGGCTTCACCCGAAACCAGGGGGACGCTCCACAACGGTGACATCCGGGGGAAGAACACGAACAGCAGAACCACAACAGGCAAAGTCTTCAGGAACAAGGCGCCCAGCCTCCGCCATCCGGATGTCATTCCTCCTGGCAGCTCCGGTGCATTGAGAACCTGCAATCCCACGAAAAGCAACGCAATACCGGTGAAGTTCGCCAGAGTCCAGAGAATCTCCTGATGAAACAGGAAGTTGACCGTGGCAAGGTAAACGAGAATAAAAAACAGCACATAGAAATCCCGCACTGACCGGCTTTCCAGCCATTTCAGGCCTACGGCAAGCACAAAGAAGGATGCAGCCGTGTCTACCGTAAAGCGCCCTTGTACGGTAGCCACATAGACGCCAGTCAGCACCAGCATGATTCCGGTTCTGAGCCAGCGGCCCGGTAATCTGACCCGGCCATACTGGGCCAGCCATCGCCAACTGGCCAGTACCGCGCAGGCCGCGATGAGCCACAGGGGAAGTCGGTCCCACTGGGGTGTCAACAACAGCGCAAAACTGCCAATCAGCCACAGCAGGGCTCTCGATGGCAGGCTGGTTGCCAGTGCACTGTGCGCTTCGCCCGCGCCGTTTCCCCTCAGACGATCCAGAAGGCTCAAACCCGCCCCTCCGTGATAACCCGCGACAATGTCCGTGAAGAGCGTTTCCGGGTGCCATGAGGTTCGGACATTGCGTCCCTGGGCCGTTCTTCACCCCAGGTTGCAAGCACCCTGAGGCACCGGGCCACATGCGCGGGCCCGGAATCCGGCTCAATAACCTGGCCCGGAAGATTCAGGCCAAACCGGGCCCCGCTTTTGCCACGCTCATTGACCAGAAAGGCCAGATAGCTTAGCCGCAACTCATGATCTGCCCCCGGATAGGCATTGAAATCCAGCCAGTGCGGACTTCCCTGCTCGCCCTCCCAGTCTACCACAACCAGCTGCCCGGTTCGTGCAAACCGCTTCCACAAAACCCGCTGGCTCAGATCCCCCTCCCGCCAGGGCCGGATATCAGCATGATCGTTACCATCAACGGATCGCAACTGCGCCGACGCCTCGCCACCCTCAACCGTACTGAACGCCTCCGGCGCGGGCACCGGCCTGGGGAAGACAACACCGGCGGACACCGGCCGGATCCAGGACCAGGCCTTCAGCAAGCCAAACGGAAACCGGGTTTCTATACGGATCCTGTCCGGGCGAAGGTATCCCCGGTGCGCGGAATGCACCAGCAGGCTGACGTCCAGCACCTGCCCGGAGTGGACATGCACCGGGGCATGGCCCGATTCCGCACAGGAAAGCAGGATGGCAATGGCATCGTCCCGGCCCGCCCTGAGCCGGAACCGGAAGGGAATGTCATCGCCGGCAAAGCCTTCCCCTGGCTGCACCAGAGTCACTTCAAGACCAGAGAGGTTCCGATGGGTCTGGTGCATGGCACCAACAAACACAGCACCCAGAAGGAACGTGCTCAGATAAACCAGGCTGTTCTGATAATTGATGCCGGTTAACAGCATGATGACCAACAAGAGGCCAAACACGACGCCAGCGCCGGTGGGCAGGATAAAGATGTTTTTATGACTGAAGAACTGAAGATCAGACCGCGGAATCCTTCGGTTGACCCAGCGGTGCCAGCGGTTTCTGAACAGGTTTTTCATAGTGTCACCGCGGCCACTCATTGCCGGAAACATTCATGGTATCTGACCATGATTTTGCCGTTATTGATAACAGTACCGAAAAATCACCGATTCTGATCACAATCCCGGATTTTGCAGCTTGAATTCTTGTCCGACAAACCGAATAATCCCTTCAGGGAGAGTGTTTTTTACACAACAAGAGGCAACATCATGAAACGCCGACAATTGCTCGCCACCGCCATAAGCGGGCTGATCGTGTCTTCACCCTCCTTTGGTGGGGTTCAGGCCATGACATCCGATGAGATGGTGGAAACCTACGTCAAGGATTCCGCGGTTATTGTGGTGCCGAAGGCGCGTCAGAAATCCGAGGCGGACCGCCAGCGCATCATCCGCTCCCTCACGATCTCCCCCGGCGAGCCGGTTCTCAGCGAATCCGAGGAAGAGGCCTATCGGCAAGCCTTGCAGCGTTACATGGATGAAGACAAAACCGATGCACTGGAAAGTGCCGAGGAAGAATTCCTGCGCCGCGCCCTGCTGCTTCCACAGGAAGAACTGGCAAGGGCCCAGCCACCGGCCGAGTTTACCCCGACTCTGCCGCCTCTGATTTTCGGGCAACAGGCCCAGATCCCGGAGGAACCCTTTACCCAGACCTTTCTAAATGATCAACTGGGGATCGGGTTTGATGGCCAGAATCTGAATTTCAGCATCGGCAATCCGCCGGGCATTGACCAGATCCGGGTCCCCCAGGCAATCAACGAAGGGCCCATTACGCTGACGCCAAGGCCGGGTGGCGGGTTTGATCTTTCCATTGCGGTACCGGATCAGTAACGCCCGGTTCCGCTGGTCCTGAAACAAAACAGCAGCCATCATTGACTGGCTGCTTTTTTGTTGACCTGACGTTTTTAGAAAACCAATAAAAACGCCCCGCGGAGCGGGGCGTCATTTCACCAACGTTGGTCTCAGGTCAGATTAGTGACCGTAGATGGCCATCCTGGTGTTCTGAACATTCAGGTTGTCGATAGTGAAAGAACCAATGCTGGTTCCACCGACAAGAACGCTCGCGACGTTCACGTCCATGATTACGTCGTTGACATCAATCCGCAGCACGTCGGTCTTACCCGATGCGCCCAGACCGTTTCCTTTGTATACGTCCATGTTGACGTTTGCAAAGCCCATGTTGAGTTTCTCTTCTTTGGTGTCTCCGGCAACGCCACTGCCATCAAGATCCACATCCGAGAGATCAACCACACCGTCGCCATTGTAATCGAAGTTGGCGCCAGCACCGGTCACGGACAGGCCACGCACACCCACCGCCAGGAAAGGAACGTCAAATTCCATGTTGTTCACGGTAAAGGCGGTGTCGATGTTCAGGGAACCGTCACCGGTTCCGCCGAGAGTCGTTGCGGCATCTTCAGTATCAACCCGGATATCCAATTTGCCCACCATACCCCAGGCGCTCATTCCGGAGATCAGGGTAGTGCTCTCACCGGCAGTGCCCTCGAGGTTCATCGAGGAGGCAGTGAAGCCCCAGTCAATCGGCAGACCACTGATTGTCTTAACCGAAATAACGGCATCACCGTCGGAAGCCAGGTCGATGTTGATGGCCAAATCATCCAGAAGCTGGCTCGCTGCGAGGTCAGGAGTTCCATCACCGTTGGTATCAAAGATAGGGTTCGCACCGGTGACCAGCCCAGCACCGCCGAGCTCGATGTCGTTAACGGTGAAGGAACCGCCACCGATCTCGCCGGCAGCACCGCTGTCAGTATCGGTGTACCTGAACTGGCCAATGCTTACCTGGGTTTCCAGCTCGATGGTCACACCGGCCTGGCCGGTGACGTTACCCATCATGGTGTCATTCAGTGCCGTCAGTTCCGCCTGTGCGGCGAACGGAGCGGCGGCTACGGCTGTAGCAAGTGCAATTTTCTTCAGGCCTTTCATCTTTATCTCCTTATAAACTCATCGTTATTCTTGTGTGAGTCTGTATTTTTTGAAGCAGGATCTTCGATCCCACAAATCCATTTAAGATTGTTTTACAGTCCGAATCCGTGATTGCACTCACATTTCTCAAGCACACTGAAACAAACCGTTACAAAACGGATTTGCGTCACGTTTTGCCCGGGCCCTGATCTTCATTCCCGGCGTCTCGGCCATCATAGAAAAGCTCGTAGGGCTTTTTCTGGGTGCTGGGCTGGCCAAAACTCAGATCGCCCTGATCAAAACGATACGGCACAACCTGCAGACCCGAGAGCCCCAGACGATGCTCATGCTCGATAGCCAGAACCCGGGTATCCTCACCCTCTTCCACGGTGCCCGCATAGACGATTACGGTTGCGAGAATCTTTCCGTGCCGGGCCAGGGACTTTAAAGCCGCCCTGAACATAAGCACCTTCATCGTTGCGGCAGCTTTCTCCCCACTCTCACCCAGCCGGACCCGTTTAACCTCGCCATCGTTCATCATCATCCATGCGGCGGGGATGACCACGCCACTCTGCTTAAGCTCGCCCCCCACCTCTTCACGGGCAACGGCCGTCAAAGCCTGGATATGCTTGGCAGCCAGTTCGGCGTATTTGCTGATTTCATCCTGGGTTAGGCGGCCGTCGGCAAGAGCGTTGCGGTCCGGTATGCCTTTATCAACGTCACCTTGCGCCAGAACAGCGGGTGAAACGGCTGCCAGGATCAGCAGAGTGGATAGAAAAAGCGATGTCACATGCCCCATGATCATTGTTGTCCTTATCGTCCATTGTTTGCCAGGTAAGAGCAGGCGTTAGTGCGGTAAGATACCGAAAAGTCAGCCACCACCCTTCTATTCCATTTTCATTAGATCAGTGGCCCGGCGATTTCGACAACGCCCGTTTTGTGTCCTGTTTATCATTTTTCAAAATTCTTCGGAGGTACTTTGAGCCCGGCCACGACCCGCCAGCTTTCCCGGGATGAATACATCATCCTGCTTCAACAGGCTTCGGGGAAGAGTGATTTTGTCCATGTCGGCACCGTGGGTGAAGGCCCGGGGCGTGGGACCTGGAGTGGATTTTCGTACGGCGCTGTCCAAAACCGGGTTCTGTATCCGGGCGACACAGACAGTGACGGGATTGCACGGTTGGCCGAAGAAATGGAAACGGAAGCGGGCAACTATGCGGGCTATTCGGTTGACCTTGACTGCCTCGCCGGTGGGTGGATTGGCTTTCTGAGTTACGAACTGGGTTATGTCCGGGAGCCGCGACTTGCGCCCATCTGCCCCACGCCACCCGTGCCGTTGCTCGCCGCAGGGCTTTACCTGTGGCTGGCCAGCCATAACCGGCAAACCGGGGACTATTGCCTCTGGATACATCCGGAGTGTCCCGATAGCCTGGTCACTCAGATCAACGCATGGCTTTCGCTTTCGTTTCATACTGAAAGCCAGCCGTGCTCCTGGAAAGTCACGGAACCCTTCAAATCCAGGCAGGCGCCCGAAGTTTTCAAGGCAAGCGTCCAGGCCATCCGGGATTACATCCATGCCGGCGACTGCTATCAGGCCAACCTGTCGCAGGAGTTTGTCGGAAAGTTCACTGGTGACCCCTGGTGCGCCTTTCAGGCACTGGCAAAAGCCAACCCCACGCCCTATAGCGCTTTCGTCCGTGCCGGAGCGCACTCCGTGCTGTCCATCTCACCGGAACGGTTCCTTGAAATCAAGGGTCGCACGGTAACGACAAGCCCCATCAAAGGCACCCGCCCCCGCGGGAAGACAACCCATGAGGATGCCTCTCTTGCCGCCGAACTTCAGACCTCGGAAAAGGATATGGCTGAAAACCTGATGATCGTCGATCTGCTGCGCAATGATCTCAGCCTGAACGCCAGAACCGGCAGCGTGAAAGTCGGCAAGCTGTTTGCCCTGGAGTCCTACCGGAACGTCCACCATCTGGTCAGCCACATCCGGGCAGAACTGGCCGAAGGCGTAACCCCCATGAAGGCCCTGTTCGATGCCTTCCCGGGGGGGTCCATCACCGGCGCACCCAAAATCCGGGCCATGGAAATCATCCGGGAGCTGGAACCCCACTGGCGCGGCCCCTACTGTGGCTCGATCTTCTACCGGGGACTGGATGGCACCCTGGACAGCAACATCGCCATACGCACCATGCTGTGCGACGGCCAGGGCACCATCCGTTGCTGGGGCGGTGGCGGTATCGTGGCGGATTCCGATCCGGAGGCCGAGTATCAGGAAACCCTGGCAAAAGTCGGGCCTTTGATGCGGTTCCTAGAAGAGTTGGTGATCAAGTAGTGAACATGGGGTCAGATGAAAATGGGGTCAGATGAAAATTTCATCTGACCCCATTTTCATCTGACCCCATGTTCATCTGACCCCGAATTCTGATCATGCGTTGCGAATAGTGCTGGCCTTGAGGAATTCCTGCTTCAGGTCGTCAAAGTTGTGCACCGCCGGGAACTGCGGAAACTCATCAATGACGTTCCGGGGCGCGTGGAACAGGATGCCGGCCTCGGCCTGGCCCAGCATGGTGGTGTCGTTGTAGGAGTCGCCGGCGGCGATGACGCGGTAATTCAGCAGTTGGAAGGCCCTGACAGACTGGCGCTTGGGATCGCGCTGGCGTAACAGGTAGTTTGTAATCTGCCCGTTACCCGCCACTTCGAGTTTGTGGCAAAGCAATGCCGGGTAGCCCAGCTTCTTCATCAGCGGCATGGCGAATTCGTAGAAGGTGTCCGACAGAATCACCACCTGAAAACGCTCACGCAGCCAGTCCAGAAATTCCCGGGCACCGGGCAGCGGGTCCAGCTCACCGATCACTTCCTGGATCTGCGGCAAGCCATAGCCGTGCTGGTCCAGCAGTTTCAGGCGCTGCTTCATCAGGACATCGTAATCCGGAATGTCGCGGGTGGTGGCCTTGAGCTCATCAATGCCGGTTTTTTCGGCGAACGCGATCCAGATTTCCGGGATCAATACTCCTTCAAGGTCAAGGCATGCGAGTTCCACAACGGTCTCCTGATTGATTGGTCGAGGCAGCAGCGGTAAATCCACCGGCCGGGATACGGAGCGTATGATAAGAAAAACCGGGCGGGAATGCATCGTACAAGTGCAAGCCAAGCCCTGATGAACGGCGGAATAACCATATAGATGGTCATTCCTTCAGGCTATGAGGCGTTTAATGGTAGCCTTTTCACACATGTAGATTAGGTGATTCCGGCATATGACCGATATTCAAACTTTGCGGGAGGAGCTCGAAGGCCAGAGCCCCCGTTCGATTCTCAAGGCCGCCCTGAAACAATACGACAACATCGCGATTTCCTTCAGCGGTGCGGAAGATGTGGTACTGATTGAGATGGCGCACAAGCTTACCGGCAATCTGCGGGTATTCACCCTGGATACCGGGCGCCTGCATCCGGAAACCTACGAGTTTGTGGAGCGCGTTCGTAAACACTATGGCATAGAGATCGAGGTTCTGTTTCCGGACGCGGAGGAAGTTCAGGACATGGTCAACAAGAAGGGCCTGTTCAGCTTTTACCAGGATGGCCACGGGGAATGTTGTGGTATCCGCAAGGTAAATCCGCTGCGTCGCAAGCTGGCCACGGTCGATGCCTGGATAACCGGCCAGCGCAAGGACCAGAGCCCGGGTACCCGCAACGACGTGCCGGTTGTTCAGGAAGATACCGCGTTCTCAACCGATGAGAAAACCCTGGTGAAGTTCAATCCGCTGGCGAACTGGACGTCAAAAGAGGTCTGGGACTACATCCGGATGTCCGAGGCGCCCTATAACGAGCTGCATGAAAAAGGGTTCATCAGCATTGGCTGCCAGCCGTGCACCCGCCCTGTCCTGCCCGGGCAGCATGAGCGCGAAGGTCGCTGGTGGTGGGAAGAGGCCACCCGGAAAGAGTGCGGCCTTCATGCCGACAACCTGATCGCCCGGGACTGACCGGGCGGCGAGCCACCCGCGCTTCACCGGCTAATAAGTGGGTAGTTCGATCTCCCTGAACAACGCCTCAATTTCTGACCGGCTTCCCTGATGAGCGACCGCTTCGTCTACCTTCTCCTTGGCGAGATGGGGTGCAAAGCGCTGGATGAAGTCGTACATGTAGCCCCGCAGGAAAGTGCCCTTGCGGAACCCGATTCTCGTTACGCTGGGGCGGAAGAGTTTCCGGGCGTCCAGGGCGACCAGATCGGTATCGGTTTTCGGGTCGAATGCCATACTGGCGATGATCCCAACACCGAGCCCGAGCCGCACATACGTCTTGATAACGTCCGCATCCGCCGCGGTGAACACCACCCTGGGCGTCAGCCCCTGGGACTGGAACGCTTCGTCAAGTTTTGAACGGCCGGTAAAGCCGAATACGTAGGTAACCAACGGGTATTCCGCCAGCTCGGCCAGCGTCAGTTCCGGCAAGGTCGCAAGCGGGTGATCCCTGGGCACGATGACACTGCGATTCCACCGGTAGCAGGGCATCATGATCAGGTCGTTAAACAACTCCATGCCCTCTGTCGCAATCGCAAAGTCAACGGCGCCGTTCGCGGCCATTTCCGAGATCTGCATGGGCGTTCCCTGATGCATGTGCAGGGAAACCTCCGGATACTCCGCAATGAAACCACTGATCACCGGCGGAAGCGCGTAACGGGCCTGCGTGTGAGTGGTGGCAATACTCAGGTCACCCTTGCGCTGGTTACTGAATTCCTGGGCAATTTTCTTGATGCCCTCCACCCGCCGGAGGATCTCTCCCGCCTCCCGGATGATAATCTCGCCACCCGGGGTAATCCGGGTCAGGTGTTTACCGCTGCGGGCGAAAACTTCCAGGCCCAGCTCATCCTCCAGCAGACGGATCTGCTTGGAGATGCCCGGCTGGGAGGTGAAGAGGCTTTGAGCGGTTGCGGACACATTCAGGTCATGATGCGCAACTTCCCAGATATAACGCAACTGTTGAAGTTTCATTGAGTCTGTTGCTCCCTGGTGATCGAAGGACCCTAAAGAAGAATACGCATAAAAACACCGTTTTTCATTCTTTTTTAATATAGAGAACTCTTTTCACACAGTTTAGACCAAAATTGCATTTCCGCAGCCCCTGATAAAACCCCGGCAGTGAACAAGAGTAATTCAGAGAGGTTAAGAGTGACTAACCGTGATCGAGTGTTTCCATGGCCCTTGACTTGGTCGTGACAAAGGACACAATCCCTAACCGATAGGCGCCACCTTTCAGGGAAATCATGCTGCTGACCACTAAATTCCTCAGGCCCACCTCAGAGCCCCGCGCGGTAAAACGCGAGCGGTTGAGTGCGCTCCTTGAGCCTGATGGCCCGAAGCGTCTGAATCTGGTGATTGCACCGGCAGGGTTCGGGAAAACCACCCTGGTGGCTCAATGGTGCTCGCGCTCTTCATCGCCGGCCGCATGGCTTTCCCTGGACGAGCACGATGATGAGCCGAGGCGCTTCTGGCAGTATGTTACCGGCGCCTTCGAGTATGCCGGCCTGACCGGTGCCGGTGAGCTGCGCAAGCAACTGGCCCACGGCACCGACGAGGCCTTCACCGAAGCGATTACCGGGCTAATCAACACCCTGGCACGGGATGCCAGCCCCTGGACCCTGGTACTGGACGATTTTCATTTTATCCGAGAACCTGCCATACACCGCCAATTCGCTTATTTTGTCGATTACCTGCCACCGGGCGTCGCCGTAACCCTTGCTTCCCGGACCGAACCGCCGCTGCCTCTGGCACGGTGGCGGGTAAGCCGCTGGGCTCAGGACATACATCCCGGACTCCTGGCGTTTTCAGAAGAGGAATGCCGGCAATTTTTTCAGGGCACCATGGGCCTGGACATTTCCGAGGAAGACGTCCAGGCCATTTGCCGAAAGACTGAAGGCTGGGTTGCCGCCATGCAGCTGTCGGCGTTGTCCGGCAAAGGAAGCTCAGCAGGAACCCGTCAGATTGATCTGGACGAGCGTCATATCAGTGACTATGTATTGAGCGAGGTACTGGACCAGCAGCCTGCGGAACTGGCGGATTTTCTGCTGGAAACCGCCTGCTGCCCGCGTCTGTGCGCCTCATTATGTGATTCCATCCGCGGCTCCGGGGACAGCCAGGAAATCCTGGAGAAGTTGCTCAGCCAGAACCTGTTCCTGATCCCCCTCGACACCCGGAACGAGTGGTTTCGTTATCACGATCTGTTCCGGGATGCCCTGCTCTTTCGTTTTCGTCATAGCCAACCCGAGAAGGCAGAGCAATTGTGGCAGAGAGCCGTAGACTGGTTGCTGGCCCACGGCCATGTTCAGGAAGGCATTGCCCAGATCGTTCGTCACGCAGACTGGCACAGGCTGGCCCGGGTACTGGCTGAGCATGGCAACAACCTGATTCATGGCGGATATCATTTACCGGTTCTGAACTGGCTCGACGCCCTCCCCCAGGATCTGGTCACCGACAATCCACAACTTCAGATGCTGCGGATCTGGGGGCTGTTCTTCGCCAACCGTGTGGACACACTGGCGCCCTTGCTGAGCTCCCTGGAAGATCTCCTGGACCGGCATGTGGCAGACTCCCACCCTGATGCCGAAGGCGCGCTCGGGCTCCAGAGCGAGATCTCACTGATGCGCTCATACCTGGCCCGCAGCCGCAGCGATGACAAAAGCGCCACCGATCTCACACGGCAGGTCCTGAAAGACATCGACCATACCCGCATCCCCCTGAAATCGGTGACCTATTACGGTCTGGGCCTGGACTACTATGGCAAGGGCGAGCTCACCGACGCCGAAGACGCCCTGCAGTCCGCCGTCCGCTACGGCCAGGTGGAACAAAAGCCGAGCACAGTTCTCTCCAGCGGCGGACTACTGGCATGGATTCAGTACAACCGTGGCGATATCGACCTGGCGCTGGATACCTGCACCGATATCCGTCAGTGGGTGGACCGGCACTATGCGGACCCCAGCCAGCCCAGGCTGATTTCCTGCTGGCAGAACAGCACCTTGTGCGAAATTCACCGGGAGCGGGGCCATCCCCAGCTTGCGGCCAGCCACCTTCAACCCTTGCTTGAACACGTGGAACGGGGCACTGAAGCCGGGCAGCACGTGGTCATACAGTACGTCCGCGGCCACCTTGCCTTCAGCGAGGGCAAACTCCAGGAGGCCATCGAGGCGCTGGAGGACGCCGCCCAGACCGCCCGGAAACGCCGCGAACAGATTCTTTTCGAGCCCCCGGCCAGTTCCGCCCTGCTGGCACGGTGCTACCTGGCCGCCGGTCTCCCGGACAAAGCCCGGGGCTGTCTCGATTCAAGGGCGGATGCCGAGTTCACCAACCCCCTGAACCTTGAACAGAACAGGATCAGTGAGGCGCGGGTAATGCTGGCCCTGGATCAGCCTGAACGGGCCCAGGAAATTCTCAGCGCCCTCCTTCAGCCAGCCGAGCGTAACGCCCACAACCGTCATCTGGTAGAGATCCTGCTGGTTTATGGCGAGGCCCTGGCACTTCAGCGCCGCACCGAAGAGTCCCGACAAATGCTCACCCGGGCAATCGGCCGGGCCGCCGAAGCCGGGTTTATGCGGTTGCTGGCAGAAGAAAGCCCGCACCTCCGTTCACTCCTGCTGTCTTTGCCCGCGCTGAACGCACCGGGTAGCTGGAACAGCGGCGTGCGGACCATGCTCCTGAAGCAGGAAGAGATGGCGGGCGCGGCCACAGCAACCCGGGCGACTGAAACCGTCACGTCGCCGGAACGCTCAGCCAAAACACCGGAAACCCTTCCAGAGCCCCTCAGCCAGCGTGAGCTGGAAGTGCTTGCACTGATTCACCAGGGCCATGCTAACAAGGAGATTGCTTCCCGGATGAGTGTGGCTCCGGCCACCGTCAAGGCCCATATCCGCAACCTTTACGGCAAACTGGGCGTGGGCCGGCGAACCGAAGCGCTGGCCCGGGCGCGGGAACTCGGGCTCCTGGATAACTGACAGCAGCGCTCAGGAAATGGGAGCAGTGTCACATTTTTCGGCAACTTTCCAAGCCCGTTACGCCCTTTGGACGATCCGTTTACGCCCCCTGCTCACCTATCATTTGCTCAACGGTGAGGGAAACCCCGCCAGGAATTCTGAAACTTCAGGCCTTCAGATTTCTTGCTCCGCGTTATTTCGACGCCTGGGTTCGAAAGGACCCCTTTGATAAGAGCCAACCCGATTGGGCTGGCTCTTTTTTTTTGGTGGGCTATGCACCTGACCGCATCGTACGCGAAAGAACGGTGCCGGGAAGGATCAGCGCTCGATGATCCGCCGGAACGGCGGCAAGGCATCCAGCAGCAGCTGGCCGTAGCGCCTGGCGATGATCCGGCGATCCAGAATGGTGACCCGACCGGTATCCTGCTCGGTCCTGAGCAAGCGCCCGACCGCCTGAACCAGCTTGATCGAGGCATCGGGCACCGTGATCTCCATAAACGGATTGCCACCGCGCCGGGTCACCCATTCCGCAAGGCCTGCCTCTATCGGATCATCCGGCACAGAGAACGGCAGCCTGGTGATGACCACGTGGTGGAGGTATTTACCCGGCAGGTCGATACCCTCGGCAAAACTGGCAACCCCGAAGAGCACACTGGGCCGCCCCGCATCTACACGGCTGCAATGCTGCCGGAGTACCTCACCCTTGGCCATGTCGTCCTGGGTGATAATCAGCTCCGGATAGTCAGGCGCCAGTGCATCACGCACCTGGATCATCTGGCGTCGGGAAGTGAACAGCACCAGCGTCGCCTTTTCGCCCGCCCACAGATCGGGCAGGCGCTTGACCAGCTCATCGGTAAACCCGTCATCCGTCGGCAGGGCAGACATTGCCGGCACTTCTACCGTGGCCATTTCGGCATAACGGAAAGAACTGGGAACCACCAGGAAGCGGCTGCCCTGGGGCAGTCCCGCCCGGGCGTTGAGGCGGTCAAACCGGCCAAGCGCGGTCAGCGTTGCGCTGGTCAACACGGCCCCATAGGCCCGGGACCAGAGCCGGGAATACAGGAGGTTGTCTGCGAGCACCGGAGAGCTGTAAAGAGTGATATCTTCAGCATGATCCCATCGCTGCCGAACCGCCCAGCGCGCAGGAGGCGGGCTACCTCCTTCCTCACACCAGGCCGCCCAAAGCCTCAACTGATCTTCAGCACGGCTATGGAAAGAGCCGATCACCGGATACCATGACTCGGCAGTCTCACGGTCCAGTTCGTGTTCCTTGCGCTCATCAAAGGCGCCCTGCAACTCATCTGCCAGCACCCCAAGCTGACGCACCAGGTTCGCGGTGGCAATCCGGGTCTCAGCCGACAGAGCCACCAGGGCTTCGGGGAGCTCACCCTCCGGGTAACGCCACTGGGCCGTTCGGCGCTCTTCATTGAATTCCCAGCCGGTATTCTGCTCCGCTTCCTCATAAACCCTGGCCAGAACAAGATCGACATCCCGGGACGCAGAGCCAATGCGGTCGAGACTTCTGGCAGCCTGGCTGCCGCCAGGCAGGTAAGGCTGCATTTTGACCAGCGCCTGGGAGAGCTGCTTCAGCCACTGGCGTGTGGCGCTCAGGGGAACCGAGGCGGCAAAATGATTCAGCGCCTTGTCCGGAAGGTGATGGGCCTCGTCAAAAATGTACAATGCGTTTTCAGGCTCAGGCAAAATGGCACCGCCACCGAGCGCCAGGTCCGCCAGCACCAGATCATGGTTCGCCACCAGGATATCGGCATCATCCAGATCTTTCCGGGCGTCGAAAAACGCGCAGCTGTCGAAGTAGCTGCAGTGGCGGTTGGTGCACTGCCGGTGATCGGTTGTAACCTGGCGCCAGACATCGTCCGGAATCTGCTCCGGCCAGTGGTCCCGGTCGCCATCCCAGTTTCTTGAACCATAACTGGCGAGCATCTCCTCGAAGAAAGCCCGTGTACCCGGCGCTTCGGACTTGGGGCCATCCAGCAGGAACAGCGGCATGGTGTCGCTGTCGCCATTGCCCTCGTCATGCAGGCGCGCCTCCAGCCTGGACATGCAAAGATACCGGCCCCGCCCCTTGGCGAGGGCCCAGTTGAAATCCATCCTGCTGTGCTTTTTGAGGTCCGGGAGGTCCTTCAGAACAATCTGGTCCTGCAATGCAACGGTGGCCGTGGAGATAACCAGGGTTTTGCCCAGGGCTTTGGCCACGGGAATCGCCGCTATAAGATAAGCCAGGGTCTTGCCGGTACCGGTCCCCGCCTCGACAACGCACGCCGAAGCCGGCGAGGTTCTCTGGCCATCATTCTCGGTGATCTCGCCCATGTATTTTGCAATTTCGGCGATCATCAACCGCTGGCCGTAGCGGGCACGGATATCCTTCCCTGTCAGTACGTCGCGGTAGCCCTGCTGAATCTCTTGCTTGGTGTCGTCGGTCAGCGCCATTATCGGGGGCTCACCCAGTCCCGGACCACACCAACCCGGAAGCGTTGACCGTTAAGGCTAAGTACAACGCCCTCCCCGGTGATGTCTTCCACCCGCAGACCGGCAAACGAATCACCGATTCGCAGATAGGCATTATTAATCATGACGCGGCGGGACGCCGGGGACGATGAGTAGATATGGCTGTTAAAGGTCAAATCCGGGACACTCTTCTGAAACGACAGGGGCAACTCTACCAGATGGGGCACCCTGCCCGCCTGCTCAGGCGCCGGCAAGGGCGGAAAAGTCTGTGATGGATTGGATGAGGGTACAATAATGGTTGGCCGCTCCCGGGGCACAGGAGCCGCGGCGGCCTCGGCCTTCGGCAGGTTCACAGGTGGTGCCGGTTCCGGTGCCACCGGTGGCGCTTTAACCTGTTCGACCGGCTGATCTGTTCGCTGGAAGCCGGGCCAGAAAACAAACGCCAGCACGCCGGCGTTGAGCGTCAGGGCGACCGCGACCCAGACCACCGGCGATGCCCGTTTCTTCTTTGGCCGGTGTATCAGTTGCACCTGCTGGCCCAGGTCAGGCACCCGCCCCTGGCGGCGCTCCGTTTCGGATTTTCTCAATGCGTCAAGAATATAGGACATAGTTACTCCCGGTTTCCCGACAGGTTACCCGACACTGAGGGCTGAAGCCGGGGAACAGGCGCCTCAAGGTCGTTATTCATCTGGATGATGGTCATGGCGCCGGCAATTCCGTCAACAGTAAGGCCCCGGAGGGACTGGTACCAGCGAACCTGTTCTTCGGCACTCATCCGCTTGATCTGATCGCTTTCCGGACGGCCGGCACTGAGCGCCTCCGCCAGCTCCATCATCCGGGCGCCAATCCATAACTGCTGGCCGTTCCCGGTACTGTAGAAGCCGTCGCCGGTGAGATATTCCGGAAGGCGCCACAATACCCGGTATTCCCCAAACCAGTAAGGCTCGATACTGGCGAACGATAACTCCAGGTTACCGGACGGCAACGCAACTTCGACCGTATCGCCATCAAGGTGTCGAACCACCACGTAACCGTCGTTGCCGGCCTGATCCTGAAGCCGCAACATCGCCGGGCGATCCAGAAACTCAAGGCTCTGGCGACTGCCCTGGCGCTCCAGACACGCCAACCCGTTTTCTCTGGCAAAATCACAGGCCACTGGCGCATCGGCGGGCTGATAACTACGGCCCCAGATCCCGAACAACACCCGGAAGGCGTCGACTGAATCCAGCAACTGACCAGGAACGTCCAGTTCCGCAAGGGCCTGGGCCTCAATAACTTCGGTGTTGTTCGCGGAACCCGCCGCTTCCGGCATTTCTGCCTCAGCCATTTTGCCTTGCTCATCCGCAACCCGTTCAATTGCACCTTGCAATGGCGCCCGCGGGGGCTGCTCAGTGAGAACCGGCTCGCCCGGGGCCCAGCGCTCAAACAACCAGGCGGTTCCGATAATGGCAACAAGCACGGATGCCGCAACGATCAGGTACCGGGATCTGTCTGGTGAGCCACCTTGCCGCGATGGCCCGGGACCAACGGAATGGCCACGAACCTCTTTTGCTGCGTGCCGAATGTGAACAACGGAAATTTCATGCTCGCCTTCCGCGTAGGCCCCAAGCAACGCCCTGTCACTGATCAGATTGATCAGCCGGGGAATACCCTGACTTTCCCGGTACAGTCTCCGAACGGACCGGGGCGAGAAAATATCCCCACGCATGCCGGCCACGCTGAGTCGATAGCGAAGGTAAGCCGGCAGCTCGTCCTTGCCAATGGCATCCAGGTGATAACGCGCGGTTACCCGCTGGTTCAGTTGCCGCAGTTCCGGAAGGGCAAGTATCTCCTGCAGCTCCGGCTGGCCAAGCAGGACAATCTGCAGCAGTTTTTTCTCGGCGGTTTCCAGATTGGTCAGAAGCCTGAGCTGTTCAAGTACCTCCGCGGACAGATTCTGGGCTTCGTCGATCATCAACACCTTGTGACGGCCCGCCGCGTGCGCCTTCAGCAGGTCCTGGTTGATAAGGTCCACCAGTTCCTTGATCGTGGCACCGATGGGTTGGGCAATCTCAAGCTCGTCGCAGATGGAGGACAGCAACTCCCGCGCAGAGAGCCGGGGGTTGAGAATCAGCGCTATATCGACATTGTCCGGAGCGTTTTCAATAAAGCAGCGGGATACCGTGGTCTTCCCGGTTCCTACTTCACCGGTAATCACAATGAAGCCGCCCTGGCCCTGAACACCGTACATCAGGTGCGCCAAAGCTTCCTTGTGGCGAGCACTGAGATAGAGGTAACGGGGGTCTGGGGCGATAGAAAACGGCGGTTCGCGAAAGCCGAAAAAGTCGTAATACATATCAGGACGTACCGGAATCCGCGATATCAACCAACCTGAGCCCGGCAGTGCGCCGGTTCTGCTGTTTCAGTCGACGCACGCACCGCTCAAGGGTTTTGGAGATCCGGGCGTGGGAGCGAATCATGGAAATCCTGGGCCAGGTGGCCCGCTCGCCGGCAAGAATCATTTCCCTTACGTAGGCGGGATCCGGATTAGCCAGCATGCGGCGATAGTCCCTGAACGAATAGGTTGGCGCGATGGTAACGTCTCCCGAGTACCGCTGAGCCATAATCGTGTACAACTGACCGGACACCTGCCGCAGGAGTTCCGGCCTTACCCGTTTGCGCAGGTAATCGAATGCCCCCTGGCCGTGGAACTGGATTTCCGATTTCAGCAGATGCATCGGGAGACTGCCCAAAGAGAGTTTTTCGTCTCTGCTTCTCTGTGCGAGGAACGGCACAACATGGGGGTTGGCCTGGCTCACAATTGTGTAGTTAACGTCGTAGAGATGCATCAGGCGGTCAATCGGA
The DNA here is from genome assembly GCF_030540945.1 of Marinobacter sp. SS8-8. Classification (NCBI taxonomy): domain Bacteria; kingdom Pseudomonadati; phylum Pseudomonadota; class Gammaproteobacteria; order Pseudomonadales; family Marinobacteraceae; genus Marinobacter; species Marinobacter sp. SS8-8. The sequence continues at coordinate 108,973 of NZ_JASSVN010000004.1, forward strand.
AGATCGCTGACCACCGAGCCGTCCACGAACTTGAGGCGCGGCATGTAAGGCAGGGTATTGCCGTAGATGTCTTTTTTCATCAGGGTGACCGGCGGAAAAATACCCGGAACCGCCGCGCTGGCCAGAGCCGCACTCCACACCATCAGGTAGGGCGATGTATAGCCACACAACAATCGCGCCTTTTGATGCGCCTGCACCGGTGACACACTTACATTAATGGAGCGACCAGTGCGCTGGTAGGCTTCTTCGAAGGTGTATTCACCAATATTCGCCCGCAGGCAGCCGCGCAACTGTTCCTGATCCATGAGGCCGTCGCCTCGAGCGGCACTGAGCAGGCCCCGCCACTTCCAGGCCTTGAGATTGTGGTTTTCCGGCACCAGCATTTCCGGTATTTCCGCGTCGGTATGCACGCCGAGAATACAGGCAATGATGGCGCCGATACTGGAACCGGCGATCACCTGGGGCAAAAGGCCTTTCTCCCAGAGCGCCTTGATCACCCCGAAATGGAACATGCCAAGGGTGGCGCCGCCACTGAGCAGCAATGCCGGCCGGCCGTAGCTTGTCAGGGTGTCCCGGAAAAACTGGAGCTTGTCCGCCACGGGAAAACCAGGCACCGAGTGGTCGCAGAGGAAATCCAGCGCTTCGCACACCTGGGCAATGTATTCCTCGATCAGATGCTTGGTGCCAACCCGGGACCGGGTATAGAGCGCAGGGTTCCCCATGTTACCAAGGTCGTGGTGCAACCCCTCCCGAAGCGCCCGCTTCAGACGCTCAACGTCATTCTGCTGGCGGTACTGCTTAAGGTTGCTCAGGCGATCATAAATGAGCTCGTAGTGGTACAAACCAGAGGCAAAATCCTCTTTCCATTCGGCATTACCCTCCAGGAAATCCAGTTCCAGCGCCGCCGCCTTCCAGACTTCATAGTTTGGCGCCTCCGCCAGCATCTTCCGGAACTTGGCTATTCTCGGACCCTCTAGCACCGCTGACCTCCTTTCAACCCCGTTGACACTCAGAAATCATCCAGCATCAGATTTTCATCATTGCCGCTGGCAAAGGGGTCATTGACCACTTTTCCATCGTTTATCAGGAATTCACGTCGTTGTAAAAACGCGTTCCGGAAAAAAATATAGCGGTCGCCGGAAATGAAACTCTCCGCCGGAATCAGATCAGCCCGCTTATCGACGATCTGGAGAGCCCGGGCATAATTAGCCTCACGGCTTCCCACGGCATCCCAGGCCGATGGCAGCACAAAACCGTCGGATACAAACCCGGTGAAGTGCCGGGGTGTGGAAGGCCCCAGAACCGGCAGCATGAGATAGGGCCCCGGTCCGACACCCCAGTAGCCCAGGGTCTGGCCGAAATCCTCCGGCCTTTCCGGGAGGTCGAAAGCCGTGGCCACGTCAATCAGACCCAGCAGGCCGAAGGTTGTGTTAAACGTGAAACGCCCGACCGCCACCACCGCGGACTCCCCTTTCAACTGGAGCAGGCTGTTGGTGAAGTTCCGGAGTTCGGTGAGGTTATTGAAGAAATTGGTGATACCCCGGTCAATCAGACTCGGGGTCAAGGTGCGGTAGGCCTGTGCCACCGGCTTCAGAAACCACCGGTCAGCAGTTTCGTTGAAGGCAAACACCTTGCGGTTCCAGTTCTCCCACGGGTCCTTGGGGTCAACCGGCGCTGAGCCTTCCGCCGCCGGCTCCTGCATTGCCTGGGCTGCGGCCTGACTGACGGGAAAAAGCACCGCCATAGCAAGCCCTGTTACGATGGCGATCAACCAACGTCGGATAAAAAGATGTTTCATTTTCGGCTCATGGGTTGTCTAATTCGTCTCGGCTCGCCGAAAATACCGGCGCTTTATTTATCGTTATTAACCCGCTGTTACGGAGGAACCCGATGCCAGTCCCGGGAAATCTTGTAAGCACGATTACCATGCCGCTCCGCTGGGGAGATATGGATGCATACGGTCACGCCAACAATACAGTCTACTTCCGTTTTTTCGAGGAAGCGCGGATCGTATGGCTGGCGTCACTGAAACTCGGTGGTCCTGACGAGCCAACCGGCCCGATTATTATAAAGACCAGTGCAACCTTTCTAAAGGAATTGAGTCACCCGGCAACGATAGAGGTGAAAACATACGCTGACAAAGCAGGCAACACCAGCCTCGACACCTATCACGTGCTGACAGATGTCGATACCGGCGCCATTTATGGGGAAGGTTATGCCAAGATTGTCTGGTTCGACCGGGCAACACGTTCATCGGCCCCGCTGCCAGAGACCCTGCGAGCGCTGGCGACCGGTTAACCCGGCAAAAAACTATCGGCGGCGCACCAGCACGCTGCCGATCGAATACCCTGCCCCAAACGAACAGATCACGCCCAGATCACCACTGGCCAGGTCTCCCTTATGCTTGTGGAAGGCGATGATGGAACCTGCGGAGCTGGTATTGGCGTACTCGTCCAGAATCACCGGCGCCTCATCTTCGGTGGCATCACGACCCAGCACCTTGCGGGCAATCAACTGATTCATATTGAGGTTCGCCTGGTGCAGCCACATTCGCCGCAGATCGTCCGGAGCAATCGAGAGGCTCCGAAGCTGGTTCAGGATGGTCTCAGCCACCAGTGGTGAAACCTCCTTGAACACCTTTCGACCCTGCTGCACAAACAGCTTGTCAGGCTTGCCAATACCGGATTCGTCTGCCCGGTTCAGGAAGCCAAAATTGTTCCGGATGTTGTTGGAGAATTTCGTCTTCAGGCGGGTGCCGAGAATCTCGAACCCCTGTCCGGCGCGGGCATGCTCCTCCCGCTCCACAAAAATCGCCGTGCAGGCGTCACCGAAAATGAAGTGGCTGTCCCGGTCCCGGAAGTTCAGGTGGCCGGAGCAGATCTCCGGGCTCACCACGAGCACGGACCGGGCGCTGCCGTTTTCCACGGAATTCACGGCAGCCTGCAGGCCAAAGGTTGCCGAACTGCAGGCAACGTTCATGTCATAGGCAAAACCGTCAATCCCCAAGGCTTCCTGAACTTCGATGGAAACCGCCGGGTAAGCGCGCTGCATATTCGAGCAGGCGACAATGACGGCATCCACGTCCTGTACGGATTTGCCCGCCTGTTCCAGCGCCTCGCCGCAAGCGGCGACGGCCATATCGCACTGAACCGAGGGCTCTTCGTTACTGCGCTCCGGGATGTAAGGCGCCATGCGCTCCGGATCAAGGATGCCGTCCTTGTCGATGACATGGCGGCGCTTGATACCGGAGGCTTTTTCTATGAAGGCGGAAGAGGATGGCTGCAATGGGACAACCTCGCCCCGGGCAATGGCGCCTGCATTCTCTGCATTAAACAGTTCGACATACTGGTTAAAGGCTTCCACCAGTTCGTCGTTATCAATGGTTGCTGGCGGTGTGTACAGACCGGTTCCGCTAATAACGGCTTTAATCACGCTAACCCCACGTCATGATTGTGAAAACAGGATGTCAGGAAAATCCTCTGTTGGAAATACTAACACAGTCTCCCGGTTTTGCCCGCCGGCAATCAGTCAACGTCACCGGATTGGTACGTGGCCTGCCTGCCCTTAAATCCGGGTCTTCTCCCACTGCCGGTCCATCCGTTTTACCGATACCGTCATCACCGTGCCCAATTGCTGGGCAAAGAACGACACCCGGAACTCCTCGAGCATCCACCGGTAAAGCATCAGTTCCGGATCCCGCACACCCTGGCGCTGCTGTTGGTCACGCTTTACCGCATAGCGGGACCAGAGTGGCTCGATGGTATGCAGGAATTCGCGCTCCCGGCCCGTTTCCCGGGGCATTTTTTCAAGCCGGATCAGGGCTGCCTCGAAGTAACGACCGAATTCCGCCAGCCACTCCGATGGCGTTTCCACCAGAAACCCCGGATAAACAAGGTGCTGAAGCTGAAACTTCAGGTCCGCCATACTGTTGGCGAGTGCCAGGTTAATTTTGCCTTTCAACTGCCTTGCCACTTCCTGATAACCGGACATGGCCTGATATAGCCGCTCGCCGGCCTGCTCCAGGGCCGGAATAAAATCACCCCGGTGGGCGTCAAAAATCCGGTCAAAATCTTCCGCCGTCCTCGGAATGCCCTCCGACAGGAAGTGCTGCATGGCTGTCGCCAACAGGAGATCGTCCAGCAAGACTCTGGATTGGCCCACCGGTGCAAACATCAGGGCAGACTGCCTGAAATGCGGCAGTTTGCGTTCCAGATCATCGAGCGTCTTGCCGAACCGGTTGAGGATCAGCCGGGTGATCGCTTTTCGGGTCGAATCTTCCGCCGTCAGCCGGTCCAGACAACGTAACTGGCGCACCTTCTTGCCCAGATCTTCCAGCGCAGGGTAAACGGTTACCTGCATCCCGCCTTTTTCAGCCTGAACCTGTTCTGGCAGTGCTCCGAACTGCCAGTCGATGTACTCGGCCGCCGTTTGCTTTGACGAGTCATCACTGGTGGCCGAGGCCAGCGCCTGCTCGGCCCGGCCTTCCAAATGGTGTTGCAGATCAGAGATTGCACGACTTTCCGCGATGGTGCGGCCGCCATCCCCCATAACCTGAAGGTTCATCCGCAAATACTTCGGCAATTCTGATTCGGACCAGGCCTCCGGGGCAATCCGCACCCCGGTCATGCGGCTTAGTTGCTCGCCCAGTTGGAGCGTTAATGGCTCGTTGGAGGGCTGAAGGTTTTCGAGGGCGGCATCCACGAAATCGGGCACCGGCACAAAGTTCCGCCGCAAAGCCTTGGGCAGGGACTTCACCAGGGCGATGCACTTTTCCCGCAGCAGCCCCGGCACCAGCCATTCCAGCCGGCGGGACGGGATCTGTTTAAGTGCCATCAGGGGTACTTGCAGGGTCACACCATCCTTTTCACTGGTTGGTTCGAACTCGTAACTCAACGGATAACGGACACCCTCCCACTCCAGATAATCCGGGTACAGATCCGCTGCCTGGGCATCCACGGGGCGCTGGAGAATGTCCGCTTCGGTCAGCTCCATGTCTTTGCACTGTTCCGCTTGCAGGCCCTTCCACCAGCTCTCGAAATGCCGGCCGCTGATGATGTCCTCAGGCAAACGTTCGTTGTAGAACGCCACCAGCACCTCGTCATCCACCAGCAGGTCCCGCCGCCGGGTTTTCTTCTCAAGATTCTCAACCGTGTCGAGCATTTCCCGGTTACGGGCGATGAACGGCGCTTTTGACCGGTAATCCCCTTCCACCAGGGCGCGACGGATAAACAGATTCCGGCATTGCGCCGGATCCACTTTGGCATACGGGACCCGCCGTTTGGCGATAATATCCAGGCCATAAAGTGTGACCTTCTCATAGCCCATCACCTGGGCCCGCCTCTGTTCCCAGTGGGGTTCGAAATAGTGGTGTTTGACAATATGCCCGGCGAGGGGCTCAATCCACTCTGACTCAATGGAGGCCACCACACGGGCAAACACTCGACTGGTTTCAACGATTTCCGCGGCGACAATCCATTTGGGACCGGTCTTCGACACCTTGGAACCTGGAAAAATCAGGACTTTCCGATTACGCGTTGCCAGGTATTCCTTCTTTTCCACCTTCACCGCCACCTGGCCAAGCAATCCCGCCAATATGGCCTTGTGCACGGCCTCGTAACTGGCGGCATCCTTGTTGATCATCAACTTCTGTTGACGGCAGATCACCGTCAGCTGGCGATGAATATCCCGCCATTCCCGCATTCGCATCCAGCTCAGGAAGCTCTTCTGGCAGACTTTCTTGAGCTGGTTCTGCGACAACTCCTGGCGCTGATCCTCATAGAAGTTCCAGACATTCAACAACGTCAGAAAATCCGATTCCTTGTCATTAAACGGCGCATGGGCCTGATCCGCTGCCTGCTGTTTGTCCTGGGGGCGTTCCCGTGGGTCCTGAATGCTCAGCCCGGCAATGATCACCAGGGTTTCCGCCAGGCTGCCAAGCTCAGCGGCGGTAACCAGCATCCTGGCCAGGCGCGGGTCCAGGGGCAGCCGGGCCATCGTCCGACCAAGCCGGGTGACGCGGCGCTTGTCGTCCACCGCCCCAAGCTCTTCCAGTAGCTTGTAGCCATCGTTGACCTGGCGCTTGTCGGGCGCTTCCAGAAACGGGAACGTTCGAATTTCCCCGAGACCGGAGGTGACCATCTGAAGGATGACGGACGCCAGGTTGGTGCGCAGGATTTCCGGATCGGTGTATTCCGGCCGGTTTATGAAATCGGTTTCATCGTAAAGCCGGAAACAGATTCCGGGTGCCACGCGACCGCAGCGGCCGGCTCTCTGGTTGGCACTGGCCTGGGAAACGGGTTCTACCGGCAGCCGCTGGATCTTGGAGCGAACGCTGTAACGGCTGATCCGGGCCACCCCGGTGTCGATAACGTAACGAATGCCCGGCACCGTCAGCGAGGTTTCCGCCACGTTGGTCGAAAGCACAATACGCCGGCCTCTGTGAGGCTGGAACACCCGGTTCTGCTCGGCATTGCTCAGGCGGGAATACAGCGGCAGCACTTCGGTATGCTTCAGATCGACATGGCGCAGAACCTTGCTCAGATTCCTGATTTCCCGCTCGCCGGGCAGGAACACCAGCACATCACCCGGCGGTTGCTTCTTACTGCGCTCGTGCTGCTCGATTTCCTCCAGGGCATTCAGAACCCCGTCGGTCCAGCCCTGATCCCGGTCATCTTCATCGCCCGTCAGCGGCCGGTAACGGATATCCACCGGATAGGTCCGACCGCTTACCTCGATCACCGGGGCCTTGTCGAAGAACTCGCTGAACCGGTCCACCTCAATGGTTGCCGAGGTAATGATGACTTTCAGGTCCGGACGCCTGGGCAGGAGCTGGCGCAGATAGCCAAGCAGGAAGTCGATGTTCAGGCTGCGTTCGTGGGCCTCGTCGATAATGAGGGTATCGTAGCGATCCAGAAACCGGTCGTGCTGGACCTCCGCCAGCAGGATGCCATCAGTCATCACCTTGACCCTGGATTGCTCCGAGGTGTTATCGGTGAATCGAACCTGATAGCCGATCTGCTGGCCGGTCTGTTCACCGATTTCCTCGGCAATCCGGGCGGCCACACTGCGGGCGGCAATACGGCGGGGCTGGGTGTGGCCAATCAGCCCCCGGATGCCCCGACCGATGTTCAGGCAGATTTTCGGGATCTGGGTGGTTTTACCGGAACCGGTTTCACCGGCAATAATCACCACCTGGTGGTTTTCGATGGCCTCCCGGATATCATCCACCCGCTCGGACACCGGCAACCCATCGGGGAAACTCAGGGTATTGTACTGGGCCTGGCGCAGCCTCACTTTTTCAGTATCAGAGACAGCCACTTAGGTGTTGTTGGCCTCGTCCCGCAGTTCGCGCCGCAGAATCTTGCCCACATTGGTTTTGGGCAGTTCATCGCGGAATTCAACGTACTTGGGTACCTTGTAGGCCGTCAGACGCTCGCGACAGAACTCCCTGAGCTCGTTCTCGGTCACGCCCTCGGCAGTCGGCACCAGATAAACCTTGACCGCCTCACCACTCCTGGCATCGGGAATACCGACGGCGGCACACTCAACCACCTTCGGATGACTGCTCACCACATCTTCGATCTCGTTCGGGAAGACGTTGAAGCCCGAGACGATGATCATGTCTTTCTTGCGGTCAACGATGCGGATGTAACCGTCTTCCTGGATCAGGGCAATATCGCCGGTGCGCAGGTAACCGTCCTCGGTAAAGGATTTCCGGGTGTCTTCCGGGCGCTGCCAGTAACCACGCATTACCTGCGGACCTTTCACGCACAGCTCTCCAGGCTCTCCCAGGGGCGTTTCATTACCTTCTTCGTCGAGCGTTTTAACAACAGTCGACGGGATCGGCAGGCCGATGGTACCAATCTGAATGGCACTGTGGGGGTTGAAGGTGACCACCGGGGAAGTTTCGGTCATGCCGAAACCCTCGCAAATCTCACAACCCGTGACTCTTTCCCACATCTTGGCCGTGTCGCTGGTCAGGGCCATGCCGCCGGAAGAGGTCAGCTTCAGGCTGCTGAAGTCCAGGCCCTGGAATTCCTCGTTGTTACACAACGCAACGAACAGCGTGTTCAAACCGAGGAACGCCGTGAATTTGTGGTTCTTCAGTTCCTTCACGAAGCCCGGGATGTCTCTCGGGTTCGGGATCAACACGTTATGGGCACCCGCCTCAAGCATGATGCCGCAGTTCAGGGTGAAGGAATAAATGTGGTACAGCGGCAGCGGCGCAATGACCACTTCCTGCCCCTCGACCACCATGTCTTCCATCATCGGGCGGGTCTGCAGCAGGTTAGCCACCAGGTTGCCGTGGGTCAGCATGGCACCCTTGGCCACACCAGTCGTGCCACCGGTATACTGCAGCACAGCAATGTCGTCCTGCTTGCATTCAACCGGCGTGAATTTCTCACGGGCGCCGGCACCGAGTACTGCCGGCAGCTTGTGCGCCTGGGGCAGATTGAACGCCGGTACCATCTTTTTGACATGCTTGACGACCGCGTTTAGCAGGGTGCGCCGGATCGGCGAGTGCATGTCGGCAATTTCGGTAACGATGACGTGCTCAATGCCGGTATTGGGCAGCACCTTCTCGGCATTTCCGGCCATATTGGCCAACACCACCAGGGCCTTGGCACCAGAATCGTTGAACTGGTGCTCCATTTCCCGCGTGGTATACAGGGGGTTGGTATTCACCACAATCAGGCCGGCCCGCATGGCGCCAAAAACAACAACCGGGTACTGGTTGACATTGGGCATCTGCACGGCCATACGGTCACCGGGCTTCAGATCTGTCTTGTTTTGCAGCCAGGCGGCGAAATTGCGGCTCTGAGTGTCGAGGTCACGGTAAGTGAGAGTTGCGCCAAGAGCACTGAATGCGGGACGGTCGGCAAACTTTTTGACCGCCTGCTCAAACACCTCCACCATGCTTCTGTACTTGTTCAGGTCCACCTCGCGGGGCACGCCGGCTGGGTATTTATCCCGATAGAACTGCTCAAAATCCATCACCATCTCCTGTCTGGCGCTTTTGTTTGCAACGATTCACGAATGTCAGCCTGAACAGAAAATCAACCCGACAAAAGTATCAGCCTCAAAAAAGTGGAGAGAGAATAGCAGTTTTGTAACCGATGAGGTAGTTTTCGAGGCTCTTACCCGAACAGCTGTACTTATATGACATCCGTGCGGAGCGCACCATGAGCGATACCCTTAATACTCTTGAAAATATTACTTATGACGAGCTGAACGAGGGCGATACCGCCACCTTCACACGCACCCTTTCGGAAGACGAGCTGGTGCTGTTTGCGGCGGTGTCCGGTGATGTCAATCCGGTACACCTGGACTCCGAATTTGCAGCCTGCTCCATGTTCAGGGAACGGATTGCCCATGGCATGTGGAGTGGCTCGCTGATTTCAGCGGCACTGGCAACCGTTATGCCTGGCCCCGGCACCATTTACCTGGAGCAGAGCCTGTCCTTCAAACGCCCGGTTAAACTGGACGACACCCTCACCGTCAAACTGAAAGTCCTTCGCAAGGAACCGAAAAACCGGGTGGTGGTTGAGTGCGATGTGCGCAACCAGAACAATAAGCAAGTGGTCTTCGGAGAGGCGAAAGTGATCGCGCCAACGGAAAAAGTGTCACTGCACAAACCCCGGCTGCCCAAAATCACCATCGAAAGCTGAGTGGCCCGAAACGGGCAGCCAGGGGCTGCCCCTGAACCCCCTTTTCAGCCCGGCAGGAAATCAATCGGGAAACGAACCGTGCGGGTCCCGACCTTGTCGGCGCCAAAATTGAACAACCTGACCCTCATGGCAATGCGCTGCTCCAGGGACGGATGCCCCAATTCAGAACTGACCACTTCGCAGGCGGAAACGGAACCGTCCGGCTCAATGACCAACTCCAGCAACACCTGGCCTTCAAGCGTTGGGTCCTGCCGCAACTCCCGCCGGTACAGGGAATAGAGCGCGGATTTCTGGGCGTCAAATACCCTGCGAATATTGCTCATGGCCCGTTCACCGACAGGGGGGCCGGGATCAACCGGCTGCGCCGCCACGGCACGGGTTTTTTCTACGGGCGCTTCAACTTTCCTGACTTCATGCCCGGCCACATTCACCGAAGTTTCCGGGGCCACAGCGTCTGTAACCCCGCCACTGCCACTGAACACATTCCCAGGATCCCCGGGGGAAACGGTGCGAGCCATGCTGTCGGAATCTGTATTCACCACAAATTGCCTGGCCGGCGCCGGTTCAGGCTCCCTGAGGGAGGCCAGCCGGTCCTTCATCGCCAGCAACCCGGACCGGGACGCCTTCTCCCTCGCCTGCTCGGTGGTTTGCCGGATTTTGGCCTGGCGGGCAAGGGCAGGCTCCGGCCGGGGCTCGGGTTTCGGTTCAGCCTTCACCGGCTCAGGGGGCGCCTTTTCCGGTTCTTTTTTCCGAGCCTCGGGCTCCGGCTCTGGTTTGACAGGCTCTGGTTTGACGGGCTCGGGTGTCACCACGGGTTTTGGCCGTTCCACAAGGCGCGCCAGCCTGGGTGGAATCCGTTCAGCCTCGCTGCGTTGAATCTCCGGGAGGTCCAGTGTCGGAATCAACAGTGCCGGAGGCAGAAGCAGCGCCAGCATCACCCCGACAATGGCACCAAACCGGAGATTCTCACCAGTATCCCGGGCCCATGGCAGCCCAGCGGAATGCCCCGCTGGAGACAAGGTATCAGCCATTGCGAACCTCCCCTTCCACCGCAAGCCGCACCTGCCGGTATTGCTCATCAATACATGTCTGCATCACTTTCCGGAGCAGCCGATAATTGGTATTGCGACCGGCCATGATGGTCACTTCCAGTCCCTCGGTGGGGATCTCGGCCCAGCGGTTACGTCGCCAGGTGAGCTCCTCCGACAAACCGGAAATACGGGCATCGCCCGTTTCGATTCCCTCCAACCGGGCCACTTCCTTTCCCTGTACCAGAATGGCGTTGCCGGTTACCTGCACCGTGAGATTCTCTGCGGCTTCCTGCTGTGCGGTCGATTTTGGCAACGGCACGTCGGCGGTGTTCTGCATGACTTTCACGTCGGAGGAATTCACCATCAGAAAGAAGACCAGAATGGTGAAGATATCCATCAGCGACACCAGGTTCAGGCCACCGGGCCTGTGCATGCGGCCATAGTGCCGCTGAATCCTGCGGGCCTTTTGGGAGCTTCTCACGCGCCCTCCCCGGATTCTTCCTGGCCAGTGGCCGCCAACTGGCGATTATCCGGTGCATCCATCAGGGAAACATCCGGGAACAGCTCGGCCTCCACCACACTGGCCGCCACCACGGCCGGGTATGAGCGAACCGTATCCATGACGGTGACCAGCGTCTGGTAATCAATATCGGGACCGACTTCCAGCACCACATCGGTCTTCTCCGGCACCCGGGCTTTCACCTGGCGAAGGACATCACCAAGCGCTTCAAAATCCTGGGCACCCTGCTTTTTCGGAAGCACACGAATCAGCCCCCGGTCGCTGTCCGAGATTTCGATGCCCGCCGGAATCAGTGTGACCACCAGGCGAAGCTCATCGGCTTCCGGAGCTTCGCCGGCCTCCATTCCGGGAAAGTTCAGTTCAATCATGCGGACCTGGCTGAACACCATGCCCAGCAGCAAAACCGGCACCAGAACGATCATGAGGTTCAGAAAGGCGGTTATGTCCAGATCCGGCGATGTACTCAGCCTGCGGTGTCGGCGTCTCATGGCATCAACTCAGGCTGCGGATGGTTGGGCACTTGGGTTCGAAACAGGACCAGAAACAATGTTCAGCAGTTTCACACCCGCCATTTCAAAACTGTCCACGATTTCGTTGGTGCGGGTCTGCAGCACGGCATGGAACATCAGCAGCGGTATCGCCGACATCAATCCGAATGCGGTGGTATTCATGGCAACCGAAATGCTGCCGGACAGCAGGCTGGCCTTCTGGGAAGGGTCTGCGGCTGCCACTGCGGTAAACGCCGCAATCAGACCGATGATCGTACCCAAAAGCCCCAGAAGGGTGGCGATGTTGGCCAGAGTCGCCAGGTACTGGGTGCGCTTTTCCAGCCGGGGAAGGACTTCCAACAGGCCCTCCTCCATGGCGTATTCGATATCTTCCCGCCGGCTGTTGCTCAGCAGCCGGCCGATGCCTGCGCCCATGATGGAGGCAATGGCGCTGTCCGAGTTGCTGGCCGCTTTCATGGCCCGCGGGTAGTCACGCTTCTGCAGCAATGGCAGGATGCTCTGTTCGAAGGCCGCCCGGTTACGCCGCCTCACCCCGGAGAGGTAGAAAAATCGTTCCAGGGTAATGGCCAGGCCCAGCGCCAACACAACGGCAATGGGGTACATGAAGGGACCGCCTTCCTGAAAAAAACGTACGATGGTATCCAGCATGGTTGTTCTCCCGTTATTACTGCACAGTCCCGGCTGAGTCCCCGAGGGGGCTCAGGATCAGAGGGTTAAGGTTTTCACGAAACAGGCGATGCCTTTCCAAAGTCACCGGGGCTACCGGCCGCATCAGTTCCGGCGCGGTATCATCCAGCTTAGCCCTGGGGTGTTTTGGCAGGCTCGGCACCTGCCAGGGCAATATGTAAAGTACCCGTGGCTCATCCTCGCCAAGGCTGGCCGATATGCCGTCAACGCTCAGACGAACCGGGCCTTCCGCACTTGCCGGTGCACTGGCCGAAGCCAGCACGATCAGCCCGGCAACAACGACTGACTGCACACCTGTTGCGGTTATCTGCCAGTAATGGCGCATCTATTGCAGCCTCCGTTCCAGATCGGCAATCCATCCGGTGACGAGCGTGTCGTCTTCTTCCGTCAGTACCCGATAGCGGTTGTAGTGAGTCAGCGCCCGGTCGAGTTCCAACAGATACAGTTCAGCAATCACCGCCAGGTTGTAATGCAGCTCGGCAACCTCCGGCGAGTTCGAAATACCGGCCTCCAGCAGCTTTGCCGCTTCGGCAAAGCGGTGTTGATCCTTCATCACCAATGCCAGGTTATTGACGACCACCGCATTGCCCGGGTCCAGCTCAACGGCTTTCTGCCACGCCTCGGCAGCGGCATTCCTGCGGCCCTGCTCCAGAGCCAACTGCCCCTCCCTTGCGAAGCGTTTTGCCAACTCCGGGTTCGTCTGTGCGGGTTCCGGCTCCTGAACGGTCTGCCCGGCGCAGCCGACCAGCAGAACCAGCAGAAGACTCCAGGCCAACGTGTTCTTCAACCAGTTATTACACACCGTCACCCGCCTCCATATTCCAGCTCAACCATTTCACCTTGCGTTCGTAACGCCCCGGATGCAGATCGGCCAGAACGCCCAGGCTGCGACCAATCCATGCGTCGTATCCCCGGGAGGTGATCCGCCGGTGGTTCTCGGTGTGCAGCCGAATGGCCTTCTCTTCAAACGGATAGGCTTCCTCTTCCAGCAGCATCTGGTATTGCATGGTCTCCAGCTCGTTCAGATCAGCCGGCACTGACGACGCCATAAGGTCCCGGGCCAGCCCCCGGTACAGTTCCGCACGACGGTAAAGCGACTCGGACAGCACCGCCTCAGCGCCGAGCGCCTCGGCATCCAGGAATCGTTGACGCGCGGCTTCCAGTGCGCTCCGTTTGCGTTCCAGTGATTCTTCCAGGGGATGGGTCAGTTCAATACGGATGAAAGCGGCTGCGGCACGGGCCCCGAGAACCATTGAGGCACGAGAAGCCCACTCAAGGGTCTCCGGGCTGTGCCAGGGGCTTTCCAGCTCCGCGCTAACCAGTGCTTCCCGCCAGTCATCCCCCTCAACGCCGGATTCCATCAGGCGGTGACGCATGGTCTGAAGTTGCAGGTGGCCCGGACCATCCTCAGCAACGACACCCGTGGCCAGATAGGCTCGGTAAAGCGCGTTGCGTTCAACAACATTGCCAGCCTCGTGGAGCAATGCCGCGGCTCTGAGTCGCAGCGGCCAGGGGTCGGGTTGGCCTGCCGCCATCTGAAGGAGCTCTGAGGCAGCCAGCGCTGGCTGCCCGGACGCAATCCAGGCGTGCACCAGCTTTTCAGCGACGCCCGACACCAGCTCATGCCCAGGGAAATCCGACCGGAAACGCTCAAGATCTTCAATTGCCCCGGACCAGTCCGAGGCTTTGAGAAGGGTGTTGGCGGCATCGTAGCGGCCCTTGATGGCCAGGTCTGATCCCGGCAGAACAGAACCGACGCGGCGGAAGTGCCGGACCGCATCTTCGGTCTTGCCATTGGCTGCGGCCCGCTCGCCCTGACGGTATACAACCGTGGCGAGCTGCTTTCGGACACTCTCTGCCTGATCACCGGGAAGATCCCCGAGGTCGCCGTGTTCAGCGAGGTCCAGAGCCTGCTTCCACGCCCTTTCCGCAAGACCGTATTCGTCCTGCTGCTGCCGGGCTTTTGCGGTTACCTGCCATGCTGCATAACGTTCCCGGGAGGTCGCTTCCGCATCGGTGATCACGCTTGCGCTGTAATCCAGGGCGCGCTGGTGCTTGCCCGCGGCGAGCCAGCGGGCTGCCAGATCCGCCATCAGGCCGGCTTTTCTGGCATCAGCGGAAAACCGTCCTGCAAATTGATCCGCCTCGGCAGAAACTTCCTCAAGCCCGGGGTTGAATCCCGGGCTGGTGCGCCGGCCATTGAGGCCATCACGTAGCAACGTAATGGCCGCCCACCCGGCATCAGCCGCCTCGCTGTAATTCGCCACCTCATAAGCAGCGCGCCTGAAGTTCGCCAGTGCCTGGAGGAACTCTCCTGCCTGGAGCCGGGCGTCGCCCGCCAGCCGAAGGATTTCACCGATCCGGACTGACCGCCGGGCAAGCCCCTCGTAATAATCCGCAGCCGAAACAAACGCCGCCCCGGCGGCGGTTACATCGCCAGCGTCAGCCGAATTTGTTCCCCGGTTATACTGAAAGTCCGCCAGCAGCCGGCTGAAGCTTTGCCATTTTTCCTGCTCGGCCCGGTTGAGGCGATCATAGCCGGCGTCGGACCCGAAACGTGCAACGAACCCTGCCCTCGCCTCACGGATCCGCTCGGGCTGAGCCGCGCGCTGCCAGACATCAACGACCTGCAACATGAAGGCGGGAACCTTGGCGTGATCCGGCGCGTAGCGAATAAATGCCTGGCTGACAGCAACGCTGGCCTCTGTCTGCCCTTGGACAGCGTAATAATCCGCGAGCCGGTCAAACAGAAGGTGCGTCCAGGGACGCATCCGGGTGTCGCCCAGCCAGGAAATCAGCGTGTCGAGGCCGCGCTTTCTCGCGGCCATCAAGGCAAGCACGCGGAAGGTGTCATCAATCGTGTCGACACTGGATTCGCTGACGCCTTCCAGGCTTTGGGCGTCTGGCAGAAACTCGTCCAGAACCGTGACGAAGGTGTGGGCTGCCCGGTCCCAGGCCCCGGCACCCTGCTTGAATTGACTCCACCCCAGCATATACCTGGCCTTGGTGCTGAATTCTCCGTTTTCGCCGGATTCAACCAGATGTCGATAGCCAGTTTCTGCCTCTGCATAGCGACCGGAAGCAAAGGCGGATTCCGCAATCCGGAATCTGGCCTCTGGCGCCAGCGCTGAATCAGGATAAAGCCCGACCAGTTGTTTCAGGCGCTGGATGGATTCCTCATCGTGGCCTGTCAACGCATGGGCCTTGGCCATCTGATACAGCAGCTCATCAAGCCGCCCGCCAAAAGAGCCACGTTCCAGAATTGATTCGTAGCTACGAATGGCCTCACGGTAGACCTCCTGTTCCTCAGACACAGAGAAGTCGATGTCCTCACCGGATTTGTCGCGAATGTTACTCAGACGGTTCAGGGCATCGATCCTTACCTCAGGCTCACCGGAGCTCAGGAACAGGCGATGGTAGCGACGCACCACTTCCGATGGCGAAATAGCGGGCATGGGGCGGGATTCGAATTTCAGGAAAACGGGACGCATGTCACCAATGGTTTCGCCATCGCGCCCGAGCTCGACCCGGAAGGACTCCTGGGCTGTCGCGGGTGAGCCGAGACAAAGTGCAGTGAAAAAGAAGGTTGCAACCAGTCGTATCACGGGCGACCCTCCCCGGCCCTGTCTGCGGGCAGATCAGCGTTGGCAAGGTTCTGTAGGGCAAGGTATTCGTACAAGTGGGCGATCTGTTGTTCGGTTTTATCGAGGGCGAACACCATCTGCTGATCCCGGCTGGCAACGTAATCGAGGGCCAGTTTGTCCAAGGCCTTCTCGGCTTCCAGTCTCAGACGTTTAACGGAGGAGGCCAGCGCGTCATTCCTGCTCTTCAGCGCGAGAGCCTGAGCGCGCAGTTCCCGCAGCACCGCCGGTTGCCCGGATGCCTGGCGGTCAAGGCCGGCCAGCCGGTCCCGGGTATCCTCCAGGGTTTGCGCCAGGCTGGAGAGCCGGTTTTTCTGAGCGGAATCCACCGCTTCAGCCGACAAACGCTCGATCCGGGCCCTGAGACCAGCCCCCTGCCTGGATAGCCCCTCGGTGTCTTCACTGGCAGTTCGTGGCTGAATGTTGCCGATCTGCTCGGCCAGCACGCTGTCGAAAACCTCCAGATCCCTCTGGTAACCCACAAGCCTCGCGGCCAGAGCGGCCAGAGTGGCGACCCTTCCCCCGGCATGCTGGGCGGCCGGCTGCTCCATAAAACCCAGCAAATAGGCCACGCGTGGCTGGGCCAGTGTGCGGCTGTCGGCCAGGAACCAGTTAACTCCGGTTTCCCTGGCATCTTCTACCAATGTCTTGTAAGCCCCCTGGTCCCGGATTTTTTCAGCCAGTTTGCGCAGGGTCACCCGCTCACTTTCAAAGGCTGCGTTGGCCGCCAGGTAGGCTTCTCCGGCCTGGCCGAGGTAGCCAGAGAGATCATACCCCCGGCCCATGGCAATCCAGGCATCCGCAACACCCGGGTAAGCCAATGGGTATTTCTTGGCCCGGTGCCAGCTCTGCATGGCGGCCCGGTGGTTACCCCGCTGCGAGAGTGCAAGGCCGTGAAGGTAGAGCGCCCTCGGTGTGCTGAAGCTGTCCAACGCTACTTTTTCCAGAAAACTGATCGCTTTCTCGTATTCCCCATGCTGGTATGCAAGGTAGCCGGCCCGAGCGAGCAGGCGGTTGCGAAGCTGTTCACGGCGGGCGGAGTTCCCATCGCCCTCAAGCATGGCCAGAGCGACCCTCAGAGCGACCAGCGCGCGGGC
The DNA here is from genome assembly GCF_030540945.1 of Marinobacter sp. SS8-8. Classification (NCBI taxonomy): domain Bacteria; kingdom Pseudomonadati; phylum Pseudomonadota; class Gammaproteobacteria; order Pseudomonadales; family Marinobacteraceae; genus Marinobacter; species Marinobacter sp. SS8-8. The sequence goes on from NZ_JASSVN010000004.1 coordinate 126,126, forward strand.
AGGATTCAGGTCCTCCCTGGCATAACCGGTAGCCAGGTTAAGGTAACCTACAGCCGCCCAGTAGCCTTCTTTCATTCCGGCGAGGACGCGCCCTGCATCGTCTGTCCGGCCGTTCAAACGGGCCTCCTCGGCATCCTGATAAAGCGCTTGCTGGCGCTTGTCGCCCAAGTCCACGCCCACCCCACTGGCCTGCCTGAATGCATCCAGGCCGTCTCGAAGGTCAGCCGGCAATACCGGTGCGGCCGAAACCGTCAGCGGGCTGATGACCAGAAGTGACAAGGACATGAACAGGAGCCGGAAGGTCATGGCAGGCTACTTCCACTCAACAAACGAAACCCGGGGTTCATAGTCCGGTGCACGCGCCTCCAGACTCATCTGTAACCGGAGGGTACCGGGGCGTTTCCGAAAACGGTGTATTGATTCACGGCGAACAAAATCATCATTGGCGGAGCGGGCCGTTATAACCGTTTTCAGCTCGTGGTCGCCGTTCCTGAGATTGCCGGTAAACAGCTGCTGAACGCCACCGCGCTCCAGTGAGGCGCGTTCTCTTTCGGTATAAAGATGGGAAGCGACCGGCTGGCCGTTTACGAACAGCTCCACCGAATCAAGATCAAGCGCATTTCGGCTTTGAAGTGTCAGAAAAACTGCCAGCCGGGTATTGGCGGGATGCAGCAGTTTCTGCTCAAGGGCAAAGACGCTGGCAGAGTGCCCCGAAACCTCTACGCTCAACTCCTCTATTTCCTCATCCAGCGACGCCGCCGCCATTGTCGGAGCAGGCAACAGCAATAACAGAAATAGCCAGCCGGTAAGCGTTCTGTGTTCATGAATCCGGCGCTTTTGTGCTTGTTGTATGCCGAACATAAGCCTCCCGCCTTTGTAACCTACGCAAACTTCTGTAACAGATCGGCAGAAAGCGTAACACCTGGTAACCGCCAAGAACGGTATCCAGATCACCAAATGGAAAACGCGGAACCAACAAAGGGAAGATCGGGTGTCGAGTTATTTGACGGAAGCAGAGATGGTCAGGACAGGCGAGGCCAAAAACCGGAATCCGAATAACGCCAACTAAATGATTTCATGACGCATAATTTAACTGGCCCCATAATTGCTGAGTGGGAGGCGACGGAAAAGCCTGACCGGCAACTCCGTTTGAAATGCCGAGCTTTGCCGATGCCCTCAACCGCATCGGCTTTTTTAATTTGGGGTCAGATGAAAATGGGGTCAGATGAAAATTTCATCTGACCCCATTTTCATCTGACCCTATTTTTATTTGCTCAGTTGTTTCATGGCCGATTCGAGGCCCTCAACAGTGAGCGGGTACATGTGGTCGTTAACCAGCTGCCGGGTCATGCCCAGTGAGCCGCCGGTGCCCCAGTAGCTCTCGGGCAATGGGTTGAGCCAGACCACCTTGCGGAAGTGATCGGAAATGCGCTGGAACCAGGTCGCACCCGCTTCCTCATTCCAGTGCTCGATCGAGCCGCCCGGGTGGGAAATCTCATAGGGCGCCATGGTGGCGTCACCCACAAAGATGACTTTGTAGTCCGGCGTGTATTTGTGAAGGATGTCCCAGGTACTCATGGTCTCGTTCATCCGGCGGATGTTGTTCTTCCACACGCTCTCGTAGATAAAGTTGTGGAAGTAAAAATATTCCATGTGCTTGAATTCGAGACGCGCGGCAGAGAACAACTCCTCACAGACGCGGATGTGCGGGTCCATGGAGCCGCCCACGTCGAAGAAGATCAGCACCTTCACCGCGTTGTGCCGCTCCGGCACCATTTTCAGGTCCAGGTAACCGGCATTGCGGGCGGTGGAGCGGATGGTGTCGTCCATATCCAGCTGGTCCGCCGCACCCTGGCGGGCAAACTTCCTCAACCGCCGCAACGCCACCTTGATGTTGCGGATGCCCAGGGTAATGCTGTCGTCCAGATCCTTGTATTCACGCTTTTCCCAGACTTTTACTGCGCGGCCATGGCGGCCGTTCTTCTGGCCGATCCGGAAACCTTCGGGGTTGTAGCCATTGGCACCGAAGGGCGAGGTTCCGCCAGTGCCGATCCACTTGTTACCACCGGCATGGCGTCCCTGTTGCTCTTCCATGCGCTTCTTGAACGTCTCGATCAGTTCCTCAAGACCGCCGAGGGAATCGATTTTGGCCTTCTCTTCCTCAGACAGGTGCTTTTCGAACTCGGCCCGCAGCCAGTCATCCGGAATCAGCGCTTCGAGCAGGTCATCCAGGTTCTGGATGCCCTCGAAATACGCCTGGAAAGCCCTATCAAATTTGTCGAAGTGACGCTCATCCTTGACCAGGCAAAGACGCGCCAGATAATAGAACTCTTCCATGTCGGCAAAGGCGAGCCGGTGCTGCAGGGCTTCCAGCAAATCCAGAAATTCCCGCAGGCTGGCAGGTACCTTTGCGCGCCGGACTTCAAGAAAAAAATCAATCAACATAAAACGTGACTCTTGCTGAGTATCAGCTGCGGCGACGGGCCATAAAGGCGAGCTTCTGCAACAGGTGCACATCCTGCTCGTTTTTCACCAGAGCACCGTACAGAGGCGGCAACGCCGAGCTGGCATCTTTCTCCCGCAATATTTTTGCCGAAAGCTCATCCGCCATCAGCAGCTTCAGCCAGTCAATCAGCTCCGAGGTGGAGGGTTTTTTCTTGAGCCCCGGCACCTTGCGTACATCGAAAAACACTTCCAGGGCATCACGAACGATGTCCTGCTGCAAGCCCGGGAAATGGACATCCACGATAGCCTGCATGGTGTCATGGTCCGGGAAACTGATGTAGTGAAAGAAACACCGGCGCAGAAATGCATCGGGCAGTTCTTTTTCATTGTTGCTGGTGATGACAATGATCGGCCGGTGCTTTGCTTTTACCAATTCCCGGGTCTCATAGACAAAGAACTCCATCCGGTCGAGTTCCAGCAGGAGGTCGTTGGGAAATTCGATGTCCGCCTTGTCGATTTCGTCGATCAGCAGAACCACCTGCTCGTTGGCTTCAAAGGCCTCCCAGAGCTTGCCCTTGACGATGTAATTGCCGATCTCCTTGACCTTCTCATCGCCCAACTGGGAGTCCCGCAGGCGTGAAACCGCATCGTATTCGTAAAGCCCCTGCTGGGCCTTGGTGGTGGATTTGATGTGCCACGGGATCAGCTTCACGCCAAGGCCTGCGGCCATTTCTTCCGCCAGCAGGGTTTTTCCGGTGCCGGGCTCGCCCTTGATCAACAGCGGACGCTGAAGTGTGATAGCGGCGTTGACGGCCATCTGCAGGTCATCGGTGGCTACATAGTTCTCGGTACCGGTAAACTTCATGGTCTGGTTCCTGTTGGTTACTTTTTCTGGTCTTTCTGATCAGGTTTCTTCTTCGAATCGTCATCGGGCAATCCGGATTCGTCCTGATTATAATCCGGTAAATCGTCAAATTCGGACAGATCGAAATCCTCTAGCCCGAACTCTTCCTCATCATCTTCTGGTGCATCGGCGTCAGACGGATCGGCGACATCCTCCAGTTCCGGAATATTCTCGTCCGTATCTGCAGCCTCTTGCTCAACTGGCGTATCCGCGACCGGGATATCTTCTTCCAGGTCTTCCGGGGATTCCACACCTGCTTCTGCCAGGGATGCGTCTTTCGCCTTCATGACCGCTTCGTGCTCATCGATCACCGCGTCCAGTTCGGACATATCGTCCTCTGCCGCTTCCTCGGTAACTTCAGGAATCTCCTCCTCGGCCTCAAGACTGCCCTCGGGTTCCGGCGGGGCTGTTTCCACTGGCTCAGGCACAGGCTGTGGTTTCGGTTCGTCCTCGATATCCTCCAGAGTTTCACGCTCTGAGGCCGCTTTCGCCTGGACCTGTTGGTACTTCTTACGCTGGCGGAGTGCAAACCAGACCAGGCCCGCAATCACGATCAGACCACCGCCGGCTGCTCCGTACATCCACAAAGGTAAGAAAAAAGTGGTGTCAGCGTCTTCTGGCCCGGCGGCCTCCGGCGCGGGCACTTCGGCAACCGGTTCCGCCGGCCCTTCTACCTGGCGTACGTCAATCGGTGAGGCAATCTGCGGTTCTGGCTCAGCTTCCACCGGCGCTGGTTCCGGGCCAGGCTGTTCCGTGACCGGTTCGGGCCCTGTTGCCTCAGGTTTCAACGACTCTGACGGCTGATCAGCCAGCTCCGCAGGTGCAACTCCCTCAGGCACCGTATATCCGACCGTGGCGCTGAACTTGCGGCTGAAGGTCTGGCCGTCGGCAACCACATCGAAAGTGTAGGCGCCTGCGGCTGGCAAACGAGTCACCGTATCCCGATAGGTGCCATCCTCCGGTGGCTGCTCACCGGACAGGACCTTGATTCCGCTCCGGCCATCTTCCGAGGTGATGCTCAGGCTGACCTCGATCACACCCAGAAAATCCGGATTGGTGATTTTTTCCTGCTCCTCGAAAAAGCCAACGCGAATGCTGAGCGGCTTTTCCGGAAAAAAGGTGGGCGGCAAGGGGTTGACCACCATCCTGAGATCGCTGACCACCGTCACCCGGCTGCCCTCACCCAGCTCTCCGTTGAGTCGCCACTCCCCGGCGAGCGGGTTATTCACCGTAACCAGATCGTACCCGGATTCTCTTGCCCAACGGACGTTGTCCGGAGAATCCGCCAGGCTGACTGTGCCACCATCCGGGCCAATCAGTTCAAGCTCACGGGTGGCCGTAGTTTCTTTTTCACCCCAGAAGATCAGAGCGGTAAATTCACGAACACCGTCGTCAACGGTAAAGCCGTCGCCCTCAATCGGAATCTGTTCCTGGGGAACCGCCGCGTTCAGGGCCTCCAGAAAAGCAAGGTTCAGGGCGTCCGCGCTTTCAGCAATCTGATAGCGACCGCCGGATTTCGTGGCCAGCGCTCGCAGAAAATCCGTATCAGCGGCTTCAGAAAGCGCGACCGGGTGAAACGTAGCGCCCCTGGCAACCAGATAGGGAACAATCTTTTCCAGGATGCGCTGCTCCTCGGCAGAATTTGCAGCAGAATCGGCGGAAATATCCACCTTGCCATCGGTCAGCAGGATAAAGTGGGTTCTGCTCAGATCACCGTCGGTGTAGTAACCATCGCTGGCGACCTCAATGGCCTTGCCCAGATTGGTTCTCAGGGCAACGGAATTAATCTGTTCCGAGCGCTCGATGGCCATATCCCGCCACTGATCATTCACCTCACGGTGCGGAACCAGCATGTTCACATACTGTCCGAAGGTCCAGACACCGGCCGTCGCACCCTCTGGCAAGAGCCGGGCAAGCAGTCGTACGGCAGGCTGGCGCAGGTTTGTCGGATCAGTGTCCTTCATGGAGCCGGAGATATCGACAACAATCCGCACATCCGATTGTCCGGGCAACTGAACATCATCAGCCTCCTGCGCCGTTGCCGGCAGGGGCAGGCTGAATGCGAGAACCAGTGCAAACAGGTTAAGCAATCTCGGTTTAATCGCTCTCAAGGCATCCATCCGTTCTTGTTATTGGTTGATGTTACCGGCGAACCAGACGATAACGAACCAGGTCCAGCACCCAGACCAGCAGCATCACCAAACCTGCCAAACCCAGGTTGAACAGCGCCCGGCCGGAGGCGTCGGCGTCTCCCAGAATCATTTCATAGCCGCCAAACAACCAGGCCGGAATCCACCAGCCGGCAAGATCCGGGGATTCCACCGGGGTGAGCAGCAGGGCAACCAGCGCTGCGAGTATCAGGGTTCTCAGTCCGTACAGGGGAAGGAAGCGAATCAGACTCTTCATCATGTAAAAGAACACGACGAAGGCAATGGCGTAGGCGGCCCAGAAAATCCCGTAGGCCATTTGTGCATCGGTATCGATCATTACAGAATCCAGTGAATGATGTGTTCTTGCCAGTCCTCTTCCGGCACCCCGGCCTCTGAAACAGCCCGGTGACGGATGGAAACGCCCGCTTCGTGCACCGAATCCGGATCCCCGCTTCGCAGCGGATGCCAGTCCGCCAGTGGCCGGCTTTCGGCCAGGGTTCGGTAGGCACAGGTATAGGGTAACCAATGGTAGTCCGTGACGGTGCCCGGTGTCAGCATTGTGCAACCCGGAACCTTTTTCAGCCGCTCGCCATAAACGGTGCAGCGGCAGGTCTCTTCATCCATGTAACGGCACACCAGGTCCGTGTGATAAACCTCGCCGGTGTCTTCGTCTTCCAGCTTGTTCAGACAGCATTTTCCGCAGCCGTCACACAGGGATTCCCATTCCCCGGGTGTCATTTCGTCCAGGCGCTTGCGCTGCCAGAACGCCACCTGGGCAATCATGGGTTGCGCTGCTCCGGCTTCTTCCGGAAGTCCACCACGTAACCTTCCCTCTCCTCGGGCATCTGCAGGAAAAAATCTTTCTCCCCTATGGCCTCAAGAACCTGCTTGCCGGTTGTCCTTGCCAGCTTGCGGTCTGGCGTCATTACCAGATCCATGGAATGGACAGGCTGCCCGAAAATACCCCTCAGGCTCTCCGGAAGCGCCTCCCATTCCTGGCCACGGCGGACAAAAATGTAGGTGTCGCTCTTTTTGCTACTACGGAATACAGAGACAAATTGCCGTTCTTTCATGACCTCAGTAATTCCTCGATATCAGCGCGAACCGGAGCCAGAATCCGCGCCCGCCAGCCCTGAAAAAATTCATGTTGCGCCAGTTCGCGCTGCTGCACCACTTTCTCTAACCGCTTTCTTGGCGCGAGTAATTCCATCGGAATATCAGCATCTTCTGCCGCTTTTCTGAATAACCGCTTTAACTGCTTGAAAAACCCCTGCTGATCCCTCGACAACGGCGGAGCGATGCGCTCAAGACCGGAATTATCCGCCGTTGCTCCCTTGCCAACAAGTTCGATCAGGGTGTCGCCGTAACGCCGCACCGCGCCGGAAGGCACGCCCTGGATATTTGCAAGCTCGCTCTGGGAGCCCGGCATGTTCTCGGCGATGGCGATCAAAAGAGCATCCGACAGCACCCGGTTGCGCGGCCGGTCCTGTTTCTGGCATTCCAGTTCCCGCCAGCGAACCAGTTCCCGGAGCACGCCCTGCTGCTGCGGAGTGAGTGTCCAGCCGCCCCGGAGCTTCAGGTAATGTCTGTCCGGGTCTTCCTGCCCTGCCAATTCGTTGGCAAAACGGGTGGATTCCTCCGCCAGCGCAGCCTCAAGGCCCCGCTCCCGCAACAAGCCGGTTACCCATTCATACATGGGTTCCAGAAACCGGATGTCATCAATGGCATAACGCTGCTGAGCGTCGCTCAAAGGCCGGGCAAGCCAGTCGGATCGGGTGGCGGATTTGTCGAGGGGTTCGCCGAACAGGGTTTCCACCAGCCTGGCGTAGCCCAGGGAGAACCCGGCACCGGCCATGGCGGCGCCAATCTGCAGGTCTACCACACCGGCGGGCTCAAGGTTCAGCCACTGGCGGAACAGCTCCAGATCTTCACTCATGGCATACAGAAGTTTGGGCGTTTCCGGGTTGGTCAGCACCTCGCGGAAACGGCGGGATTGTTCGGCAACGGCCGGGTCCACAAGACAAAACCCGCTCTCCAGCCCGAGCTGAACCAGGCCCGGAATCGGATAAAAGGTGTTTACCCGTTCAAATTCGGTATCCAGTGCCAGTGGCTTGCCGGGCGCCCGATCAAGCCACTGATCCAGCGCCTCCGGCTCCCGTATCCAGTGAATGCTGGCGGGGGCTGGAGGAACATCAACAGCGGCAGCGGCCTGGGCAGAAATATCCATAGAAATGCCTGGTCAGATTTATTCGGAGAGAGGTTTACGGCCTCGGAAAGCGTGGGTCAGGGTAAAGCCGTCCACGTAACCCAGCTCACCGCCCACCGGAATGCCGTGGGCGAGCCGGGTAATCAGAATTCCCTGGCCATCGAGCCGGTCCGCAATGTAATGGGCTGTAGCTTCGCCTTCCGCCGTCGGGTTGGTCGCCAGAATCAGTTCGGTAACGCCTTCATCCCGGGTCCGCTTCAACAGCCGTTCGATGCCTATGTCCCCGGGCCCCACGCCATCAATGGGCGACAGGTGTCCCATCAGCACGAAATAGCCCCCCCGGTAGTCACCGGCCTGCTCAATGGCCAGAAGGTCTGACGGACTTTCGACCACACACAGCGTTTCAGTGCGTCGCCGGGGGTTGTCGCAGATGCCGCAGATTTCGGCATCAGCGAAATTCTGACAACTTTCACATCGCCGCACACCATTCATGGCCTGGTTCAGCGCCTCCGAGAGGCGGGTGCCGCCGGAACGACCCCGCTCCAGCAGGTGGAAGGCCATGCGCTGGGCGGTTTTTTGCCCGACACCGGGCAGGCAACGAAGGGATTCGACGAGTTCGTCAACCAGGGGGCTGAACGCCATGAAATGTCCTCAGACTGCGGCAGGATAAAATTCAGAATGGCATCTTGAAACCGGGGGGCAGGCCCATGCCCGACATCATACCAGACATCTTATCCTTCTGATTGGCCTCAACCCGGCGCACGGCGTCATTTACAGCGGCAGCCAGGAGATCCTCCAGAATGTCTTTTTCCTCAGACATCAGCGACGGATCAATGTCCACCTTGCGAACATCGTGGCGACCGTTCATGGTTACTTTCACAAGCCCTGCACCGGCTTCACCTATGACTTCCGCCCTGGCGATTTCCTCCTGAGCCTTCTGCATCTCTTCCTGCATTTTCTGGGCTTTTTTCATCAGGTCGCCCATATTATTCATCATGCCTCATCTCCTGCTTGCCTCTTTGTCTCTGCGTCTCTGCCGGCCGGATACTTTCTTCGACTACCCGGGCCTCGAATCGTTCAACAATAGACTGCACGACCGGATCCTTGCGAATGGACGCTTCCGCCGCTTCCTGGCGGGCCTTTCGCTGTCGTTCCTCATAGGCCGCCGGTGTATGCGGCCCCGGATGGCCCTGCTCTATACGTAACTGAATGGCGTCGCCAAAGCGGTTTCTCAAGGCGGCCAGGATCTTTTCCCCGTGCCGGCTGTTCAGCAGCCGGGCGTGACCTTCGTCGATGGTCAGTGTGATGGCGTCACCATCCCGGGCCATAGCCCCGTGGCTGGCCAGGTTGCCGGCCATACCGACAATGCCAAGTTCAGAGAAATCCCGGTGCCAGACAAATTCACCTGCAGGTTCGCGAGCAACGCCTTCCGGCTCTGGCTCAGGTGCTGGCTCTGGTTCTGGTTCTGGTTCCGGTTCTGGCTCTGGTTCCGGCTCGGGCTCATCCCGTGGCTTGGGCGTTGCAGTTTGGCCACCGGAACTTGTCGCAGGCGGTTCCCGGCGATCAGCGCCCGGGCGGAACGCCAGCATCCTGAGCAGGGTCATCTCGAACCCCATACGGGCATCCGGCGTAATGGCCAGATCCTTGCGGCCAATCAGGGCAGACTGGTAGAACAGTTGGGCATCCTCGGCACTGAGCCTGCGGGCCAGGGACTGCACCTGCTCCGCATCGCCCAGGGCGTTATCCGCGCTGCCGGGCACCACCTGCTCCATGGTAACCCGATGGAACAGCGACAGCAGATCAGCCAGGATCACACTGTAATCCGGTGCAAAATCGGAAATCCGGCTGATTTCCGCCAGCAAGGCCGGGCCATCCCCCTCAACCAGCGTACTCACGATACGTTCAATATCACGCTGATCAATGGTGCCCAGCATATTGCTGACATCACTGGCCGCCAGCTTCTGGTTACCAAAAGCGATGGCCTGGTCGGTCAGGCTCAGGGCGTCCCTCATACTGCCATCCGCGGCACGGGCCAGAAGCCAGAGCGCCGGTTCCTCGAACGGAATCTCCTCCACGCCCAGCACGTGCCTCAGGTGGCCGGCAATGTGTTCCGGTGTCATCCGCTTGAGGTTGAACTGCAGGCACCGGGAAAGCACGGTTACCGGCAGCTTCTGGGGATCTGTCGTGGCCAGCAGGAACTTGACGTGTTCCGGCGGTTCCTCAAGGGTTTTCAGGAAGGCATTGAACGACTGGTTGGTCAGCATGTGCACCTCGTCTATGAGGTACACCTTGTAGCGGCCGCGGCTTGGCGAGTACTGGACATTGTCCGTCAGTTCCCGCATATCGTCCACGCCGGTACGGGAGGCGGCGTCAATTTCGATCAGGTCGACAAACCGGCCTTCCTGAATTTCCCGGCAACTGGAGCATTTCCCACAGGGAGTCGGGGTAACGCCAGTTTCACAGTTGAGGCATCGGGCCAAAAGACGGCCGATGGTGGTCTTGCCCACGCCTCGGGTACCGGTGAACAGGTAAGCGTGGTGCAGACGCTGGCTTTCCAGGGCGTGAATCAACGCCTGGAGCACGTGTTCCTGGCCCACCATGTCCTCAAAGGTGCGTGGGCGCCATTTACGGGCAAGTACCTGGTAGCTCATGTTCCGTCAACTGCAGTGAAAAACGGGCTTAACCTTAGCATGGACCGGTTGTGAGAAGAAGCAAACTTCATCCCGGAAACAGGCAGCAAAGGTTAGGAGTAGCGAGGAAAAATCAGAGTAATAACAACGTTAACAACAACAGGAAGGGAAAACTGGGGGTGACTCCATCAGCGACACCCCGGCACACAATTCCACCGCTTCGGCTGCTCCCTTCCGGGCCTGACCGGGTTCACGGTTTCATGTTGCGGAGGCACCAATGGAGCCACCATAACGGCGCTTCAGGACAATTCCCTGAACGCGGCGCGCATATTAGCAAAAGGGTTTGCCGACCACAATGAGAAATCCGCACCCGCGCCACATACCCGATTTCACAAGGGCAATGGCACCTCATCCTGGCGAAACCAGCAGGCCAGGCTGTATCGGGTGCGATTCGCGGGAAGCACCTCGTGGGGAATCTCTTCACTCATGAACAGCGCCATGCGACCGGCCTCGGGCAACACAGTGCCGCATGCCTGGTATTCAATATCCCCGCTGAACACCTGAAGCGCGCCACCGTCGGCCTCCTGCCAGTCTTCGTTAAGATAGAGCACCAGGCTGACCACCCGGGACGCCCGGCCCCGGAAACTGTCCAGGTGCTTTTTATAGAAGTCACCGGGGTGATAGGTGGCGTAGTGGGTTTCAAACCGCTTCAGGCCGAGGAACAGGCGTTGATTCAAGCCCTGGCGGATAGCATCAAAGAAGCCAAACAGGGCGGCCTGGGGCACAGTGATCCCCTGCAACCAGGCAATCCTGTCACGGCGAACAGACCGGTCGCGCACCAGATCGTTGCCCCGGCCGATACCCGCCTTTTTCATGGCATCCGTGCGGTCCAGAATTTCCACTTCCTGCTGTAACGCCGCCAACAGGTCGCTGCCCAGCCGGGCCCGCACATCCAGTGCCATCCAGCCCTGATCGCTCAGCCCCAGCGCCAGCTCATCCAGCCAGATTTCAGAAACCGCGCCTGGCCGATCATGCAACGGACCCACTGGCTGAATACCGCCACCGCCAACAGCGACTTGCACAGCGCTGGCAGGAGCGATCAGCGGGTCATGAATGGGGGTGACAACGGGTGCTCCCATCGGCGGGCCTCATGCAGAATTTGCTCGTATTTTAGGCGCAATTCTCGCCGGAGCGGCAGTTTTAATTTACTCTCTGTGTAGGCAAATACACTTAATCAGGTTTGATCAGTACCTAACCATGTCAGAAAGCAGTAACAGGCCACCGATATCACTCTCTCCGGGCCAGTGGTCCTTCACGCGCTGGAAAACCATCGGGCAACTGGAAGCCCTTGAGGTACACCACCCCCTGTTTCAGGCCACCATTGTCCTGCAGGGCGCGCACCTGGCCGGTTTTGCGCCCCAGGGTGAAGCGGACTGGCTTTGGATGAGTCCCAACACCCGATTTGAACCGGGCCGGGCCATCCGGGGCGGCATCCCGGTTTGCTGGCCATGGTTTGGCAATCCTGGCAAGAACGCGCCGGAGGTCCGCAAACGGATTCATACCGAAAGCGCCCATGGTTTTGCCCGCACAGCCCTATGGAAGCTGGAGGATGTTCGCGAGAGCGCCCATGAGGTGGAAATCAGCCTGTCCCTGGATGCCAATGAAGATTTCAATGCTGTCTGGACCGGTCACGCCCTGGCCCTGATCACGTTCAGTTTCTCGGTCCGCGGCTGCCAGCTGGCACTGACCACCACAAACCTCGGGAACGATCCCCTCGCCTTCAGCCAGGCGCTGCACAGCTACTTCCCCACCAGCGACATTACCCGCACCCGGGTGCTGGGGCTTGGCGGCAGCCAGTACATCGACACCCTGAATAACTGGGAATACCGGAACCAGGAAGGCCCGGTCTATTTCGAAGGCGAAACCGACCGGATCTATGAGAGCGGTGAACCGGTGACTATCGTGACACCCAGAGCCGGCCGCAAGCTTTCCGCTGTTGGCAGCGACTCAACGGTGGTCTGGAACCCCGGCCCCGCCAAGGCCGCCAGGCTGTCGGACTTTCCGGCCACGGCCTGGCAATCGATGCTGTGCGTCGAAACCGCCAATGCCGGCGGGGATTACCGGGTGCTTAATAGAGGACAAAGCCACACATTGGGCGTTTTTATCGGAAGAAAAGCATGAGCCTGGCATCGTTTCTGAAGTCCAGACTGGTTCCAGCGGAACTGGACGACCACATCAACCGAATCCGCAAACCCATCGGAACCCTCGGGTACGACCCCTGGGGCTACAATAACGAAACCATGAAGTATGGCCTGTCGATCACCAAACGGGTTTATGAGAAGTACTTCCGGGTAGAAGCTCATGGGGTGGAAAATATACCCGCGGAAGGCCCCGTACTCATCATTGCCAATCACGGCGGCCAGCTACCGATTGACGGACTGCTGGTTGGTTACGCCCTCGCGACCCGAAAGGAAAATCCCCGCATCCCCCGGGCCATGATCGAACGCTTCTTCCCCACCGTGCCCTGGCTGGGCAATCTGCTCAACGAAGTGGGCGCGGTACTCGGAGACCCGGTCAACTGCGCCAAGATGCTCGCCAACGACGAAGCCGTCATCGTTTTCCCCGAAGGCGTGCGCGGTTCCGGCAAGCTCTACCAGGATCGCTACCAGCTCAAACGCTTCGGCAACGGCTTCATGCACCTGGCCATGAAGTACAAGGCGCCCATCGTGCCGGTAGGTGTGGTGGGCTGCGAGGAAACCATCCCGGCCATCGCCAACATCAAGCCCCTGGCCAAAGCCCTCGGCATCCCCTACGCCCCCGTTGCCCTGCCCGTGGTATTTCCGGCCAAGGTGCACCTGAATTTTGGAGCACCCATGGTTTTTGGCGACCTGGAAATTCCGGAAGAACAGGTCACTGAACGGGTGGAACAGGTCAAGGCCGAGATCAGCCGGCTGATCGACAAGGGACTGAGCGAACGGAAAAGGCTTTTCTGATGACCGAACAACGCAGACCCCACATCCTGATAACCGGTGCCGCCGGCGCCCTCGCCCAGCAGGTGATCAAACAGCTAAGGCACACCTGCGACCTGGTGGCGGTGGATTTCCGGGAACAGGTCTACCTGGGCGACGACATCCCCAGTTACTGCATCGATCTTAACAAACGCGTTTTCGAAGACCTGTTCCGGCGCTACCGGTTTGACGGCGTAATCCACATGGGCCGCATCATGTCCAGCCAGCTCACCCGTATGCGACGCTACAATGCGAATGTGCTCGGCACCCAGAAACTGCTGGACCTGAGCCACAAATACGGCATCAAGCGCGTGGTGGTGCTGTCTACGTTTCATGTCTACGGAGCGGTGGCCTACAACCCTGCGCTTATTGATGAGTCCGCACCGCTGAAAAGTGCCGGCCTGAGTGCCGATCTGGTGGATTCCGTGGAGCTGGAAAATCTGGCCAACATTTACCTTTGGCGTTACCCGGAACTGAACATCACCATTCTGCGGCCCTGCAACATCGTTGGCCCCGGTGTGCGCAATACCATCAGCACGCTGCTGGCGAGTGAGCGGGCACCGGTGCTGGCCGGCTTCTCCCCGATGATGCAGTTCATCCATATTGACGATATGGCAGACGCCATCGTCCTGGCCTATAAAAAACCGACACGGGGCGTGTACAACGTTGCCCCACAGGACTGGGTAGCTTACCAGCACGCACTCAAACTGTGTGGCTGCAAGCGCGTCCCGGTGCCTTCAATTCCACCTGCTTTGCCGAAATTCATCCTCGGTACCCTGAAGCTGAAAAGCTTTCCGTCCTATCTGCTGGCTTTCTTCAAATACCCGGTGGTGATTGACGGGCGGGCGTTTGCCAGGGAATTCAGCTTCAAACCCAAACGGCCACTGAAGGAGATTTTCCGGTTCTACCGGGACAACAAGAGGCCCGTTTAGTGCGCTCTGCGGTTTGTTGAGGTTACCCTGGGCGCGAAACGCGGCTATGCTCTTACAGGGGTTCATCTTTTGGGACTGGGGTTCATCTTTCTCAGCACCTTTTTCGGCAACCTTTCGGGGCAATAGGGCATGTTCAGTAACATGGACGTACTCAGCTACTCGCTGGCGGCAATTACCTTCGGGCTACTGGGAATATTGGTAGCCGCGCACCACTTGCGTCGTGGCGTGGACAGGGCACTTGCTTTCGCAGCGGCCACCTCGGCCCTATGGGCGCTTGCCATCGTTAGCCAGAGTCTCTGGGGGCACCCGGGCTTCAACGTCCGCTACCTGACCGAACTGGTCCGGGACGCCGCCTGGGTTTACCTGCTGTTTGCCCTGCTTAAAGACGGGCTCCGGGAAAACAGACTCACCGGCAAGGTGAAACAAATCCTCCGCGCCAGCGCTGTCATTCTGCTTGTTCTGTTAATCGGCACCGGTGTGATCGAGCATTTCGGAAGCGTCGACATCTCCACCGGCAAAGTCAAACTGCTTGGCCAGATTGGCCTTTCCCTGCTGGGCCTTTCGCTTGTGGAGCAGATCTGGAGAAACTCCCCCAACTTTGGCCGCTCCAGCATCAAATATGTCTGCATTGGCGTTGCCAGCATTCTCGGTTTTGATTTCTTCATGTATACCGATGCCCTGCTGTTTGGGCAGGTAGCGGATTCCTTCTGGAACGCCCGCGGGTTCGTTAATGCCCTGCTTACCCCCCTGCTCGCGGTCAACCTCATCAACACACGCAAACAACCTGTCAATTTCCAGCTGTCCCGTTCAGCGGTATTTCACGCCGGAACCCTGGTATTCGCAGGTGGTTATCTGTTGTTCCTGGCCATGGGTGGTTACTATGTTCAGGCACTCGGCGGTGAATGGGGCGATGCACTCCAGGTCCTGTTTTTCACGATCTCACTGGTCTTCCTGACAACACTCATGCTGTCGCGACGAATCCGCGCCAGCATGATGGTGCGGATCAGCCAGAACTTTTTCGGCTACAAATACGATTACCGGGAAGAATGGCTGAAAATGACCCGGGAGCTGGCAGACCTCAGCAACGATCCGCCACTCCCTGAACGTGTAATCCGAATTCTGGCGGGCCTGGTCGAAAGCAATGGCGGTGCAATCTGGCTGAAAGGAGAAGGGCAAGACTATGTCCTGCAAGCTGTCGTCAACCTGTCCACCCCCAGGCACACCCTTATTGACAGTGATGCGGAGCTGGTCCGTTTTTTCTCAAACCGCGAATGGATTGTCGATTTGCATGAATACCAATCAGACCCGGTCGCCTACAACCTCATGGAAATACCGGATGCCATAGCAAAAACCCCCGACGGATGGCTGATCATTCCGCTGTATCTGGGCAACGATCTCTACGGAATGGCACTGATCGGTATCCCTTATACCCGTGTGGGCCTGAATTGGGAGAACTTTGACCTGATCAAGGTGGTTGCCCGCCAGACCTGCAACCTGCTCGCCCAGGCCGATGCGCAAAACCGGCTCTCCCGGGCGATGCAGTTCGAGGCGGTAAGCAAGGCCTCCGCCTTTATGGTTCACGACCTCAAAACAGTGATTGCCCAGCTGTCGCTTCTGGTGAAGAACGCGCCAAAGCACCGGAATAACCCCGCCTTTATTGATGACATGATCAACACCACCGACCATGCCGTGCGGAAAATGTCGAGCCTGGTGGATCACATTCGCAGACCTGGCGGCGATAATGAGGACCCGTTAAAGCCGGTAAATCTTACGAAGCTGGTAACAGAGCTTATCGAGCATCATCAACATCAGGCGCCAGCCCCGCATCTGGAAGGAGAAAGTCCGGATGTCATCATCAAGGCCGACCTTGAGCAGCTCCGTAGCGTTCTCGGCCACCTCATTCAAAACGCCCAGGACGCCACCCCGCGGAATGGCGAAATCACAATTGCCCTGAAAATCGCAAGAGGCAACGCGGTCCTGTTCATTCAGGATACGGGAACAGGCATGACCAAAGAATTTATCTCAAGTCAGTTATTCAAGCCATTCGAAAGCACCAAGGGGCTGACCGGCATGGGCATCGGCGCGTATCAGGCCCGCGAATACATCCGGAAAATCGGAGGCAACATTGATGTCACCAGTGAACCGGATATCGGCACTTGTTTTTCCATCCGGATCCCGCTCGCGAACGAAAAACCCACAACACAGGATGTCAAGGCATCGCAGCCAGTTTCCGTTTCCCAGGACCCCATGCAAAGCGCCAATTAATTGTCGTCACTGAACAGGAACGGAAACCAGCATTGCAAAGTGCCAATATTCAGCCGAGAATCAGTAGTGAGGCAGTATCTTTAAAGGGACTTGTTGCCGTTGTGATCAAACGACTCTTGATTGTAGAAGATGACCCCGGTCTCCAGAGCCAGATGCGTTGGTGTTTCAGCGGAGACCTGGAAGTATCCCTGGCGTCGGACCGGGAGACGGCTCTGGCCTGCCTGCGGCGGGAGGAGCCGGAGGTGGTAACCCTTGATCTGGGGCTTCCACCGGACCCGGGTGGCGCCACAGAAGGCTTCAGACTGCTTGAGGACATTCTCCAGTTGGCGCCGATGACCAAGGTAATCGTCGTTACCGGTCGTGAAGACAAAGAAAACGCCGTGAAAGCCATTGGCATGGGCGCCAGCGACTTCTACCAGAAACCTCTGGATGCCGACATCCTTACCTTTGTAGTGAACCGTGCGTTCCGGCTGGCGGAGCTGGAAAGGGATAACCGGGAGCTCGCGCTCCAGCGTAATGGCACCAACATCAAGGGCATTGTTGCCGCCAGCCCCCAGATGCTAGCCGTTTGCCGGACCCTTGAGAAAGTCGCCCCTACCGATGTAACCACCCTGATCACCGGCGAAACCGGCACCGGCAAGGAACTGCTGGCGCGCGCCCTTCACGATCTGAGCCATCGTGGGGAAAAACCATTTGCCGCCATCAACTGTGCCGCCATCCCCGAAAACCTGCTCGAGAGCGAACTGTTCGGGTTCGAGAAAGGGTCGTTCACCGGTGCCACCCAAAGCAAGAAAGGTAAAATAGAAAGTGCCAACGGCGGCACCCTTTTCCTGGACGAGATTGGCGACATGCCCCTGGCCCTGCAGGCAAAGCTGCTGCGGTTCCTGCAGGAACGGGTGATCGACCGGGTTGGCTCGGTAAAACCGGTATCGGTGGACGTGCGTGTGGTGTGCGCCACCCACCAGGACGTTCAGGAGCTCATTAAGCAGGGCACTTTCCGCGAGGACCTATACTACCGCATCAGCGAAATCACCCTGGACGTACCTGCCCTGAGGGATCGGGAAGGGGATGCCCTTGTGGTCGCGCAGTCGTTGCTGCAATCCCTGGGCAAACAAATGGACCGCCCCAACCTCGCCTTTACTGAAGACGCCATCAAGGCCATCAAGGGCCACCCCTGGCCGGGCAATGTTCGGGAGATGATCAACAAGGTGAAACGGGCCATCATTATGGCGGATGGAAAACGGGTGACCGCTGCCGACTTGCAGCTCAGCTGCGACGAGGAAGGCCCGGAGAGCCAGCTCAACCTGCGACAAGTGCGTGAAAACGCCGAACGGGCGGCCATTTTACAGGCGCTTCAGTCCTGCGGCTTCAATATGGCACAGGCCTCGCGCCTGTTGGGCATCACCCGGCCAACGCTTTACAACCTGACCGACAAATACCGGATAAAAGCCTCATCGGAATCGTCAAGCGCCTGATCAGAAAACAGGGAATCCAATACCAAACCCAACAGGGGAAAGGAACAGGGCCATGAAACCAGTGTCAGCAGTACGTGCCACCCTTCTTTCAGTTGCCATTTCGCTGGCCCTCACCGGTTGCAGCAATGACAACAACAATGAAATGAGCCAGGAAGAGATCCAGTATATCAGCCGCCTGGACCAGTCGCGTTTTTTCCAGCGCCAGGGTGAGCTCAAGGCCAGTACGCTGGAGGCGCGCAGTGCGATTGAATTGCAGCCAGATCGCATAGAGCCTTACCTTGTCATCATTAATAATCTGCTCACCGCCGGTGATGCCCGCAATGCCGAACGGCAACTGGATCAACTTCTCTCGAACGTTGGTGAACAGTCTATCAGCCAACAGAATCTCAACGAAGCAGCCCTGATCCGGGCCCAGGCCAGGCTGATGCAACAGAAACATGAAGAAGCACTGGTTGCCCTGGAGAACTTGCAGGACCCGGACAGGGCCCAGCAGCTAAAAGCCGCCCTTATCAAGGGGGACATCCACCTGGCGGCAGGCCGGCCGGATGCCGCCAGGGAGGCCTATTCCACCGCCCGGGACATCGATCCCGACGCAGCTGAGCCACTGATCGGGCTGTCGAAAGTGGCCTATACCCAGAATAAATCCGGGCAGGGTGACAAATACATTACCCAGGCTGAAGAGCTGAACCCGGACAACGTGGAGCTCTGGCTCTGGAAAGCGAGGCTCGCCCACGCCGCCGGACAATGGGCTGACGCCGAGCAAGCTTACGCCAACGCACTGGAAACCATCGGCCAGTACGACATTATGACTTACCAGAAGTTCGAAACCATGACAGCGCTGATCGATGTCCTGCGGGAGCAGGGAAAATCCGCTGAAGCCTTTGTCTACGAGGAAATTCTCGCCAAATCAGCGCCTGGCACCATCAGGAGTAACCTGATAGCGGCACAGGAAGCGTTCAACAATGGCGAATTGAATAACGCCGCACGCTATCTTGAGGAAGTACTGGCCCAGGCACCGGGCCAGGAACAGGCCGCACTGATGCTGGGCCTTATTCGCTATCGCCAGGGGCGTCCGGAAGAAGCAGAAGCCCTGCTGGCGCCGGTTGCCACTATGGAAGACTCCGAACAGGCAAGGAAACTGCTTGCGGCCACCCGCCTCCAAATGCGCAACCCGGAAGGCGCCAGGGAAATTCTTGCCAATCTCAAAGACCAGGATTCAGACCCGGAAACCCTGGCGCTGGTGGGCATCGCCTCGCTGGTCAGCGGCGACAGCGAGAGCGGTGAACAGTTCATCGAAAAATCCCTGGATCTGGCCCCCGACAACAACAGCCTGCGGCTGCGATATGCAACCTATCTGGTGCGCACCGGCAAGACCGGCAGGGCCATTGAACAGGCCAACCGGGTACTGGAGAAGGATCCGGAATCGGAGCGGGCAAGGTTGCTGGTCGTCCAGGCCCATGTCTCCGCCAACGACAACGATGCAGCCATCGCCGCGGCTTCCGACTGGGTAAAGGAGCAACCCAAAAGTGTTGCCGCACTGGTTACTCGCGGCAATATCGCCGCCAACGCAGGGAATATCGAGGAAGCCAGGCGGTATTACCAGAGAGCGGTAGAGACGGATAGCGAGAACCCTGCCGGGCTTAACGCCCTTGGCAATCTCGCACGGTTGCGCGGTGAGACAGATCAGGCAAAAGACTACTACCGCCGTGCCATTGAACGGTTCCCGGACAATCGTCAGGCACTGCAGGGGATCTCCTCGGTTATGCCGCGTGAAGAACTGAAAGCGCTGATGGAGCGGGTCCGGGAGAAACAGCCGGGCGCGTATGGCCCCAGGCTGATATTGCTGGAATCGGCGCTGATTGACAACGACACCCAACGGGCCGATGAACTGACCGCGGGCCTGCTTGAACGGGAAGAAGAATCCAGCCCCGCCCCGGCAGAATCACTGGTTGCCTCCGTGTACCACGGTATTGCCACTCAGCTGGCCCAGCGGGACCGCCTGGAACAGGCCGCCGATGTGCTCCGCCGGGGCCGCATACTCTTCCCTGATAACGAAGAGATCGGTATCCAGGCGGCTGTTGTTGAGTTCACCCAGGGAAATGCCAAAGAAGCCCGGAACATCCTGAGAGACGTTAAACAACAACATCCCGAATCCGCGACTCCTTTCCGTATTGAAGCCCGCTATTTTGAAAGGCAGGAAAAGTACCAGGAAGCCGCCGAGCTCTATCAGCTTGCCCTTGAACGGGAACAAACCGCCGAGCTTGAATTAGCCTACGCCCGCTCTCTGGCCCGGTCGGGACAAAGCACTAAGGCGATCAAATCCCTCGAAAATGCGCGCCAGGCGTTTCCACGCAACCCTCAGGTGCTTATGAGCCTGGCCGTGCTGTATCAAGAAAACGAGGCACCGGACAAGGCGATACCCCCCTATGAAGAACTGCTTGAGGTAACCCCTCAAAACGTGGTGGCCCTCAACAACCTGGCGTGGATTTATCACCAGCAAGGCGACAACCGCGCCATGGAACTGGCCAGGAAAGCCTTCGAGCTGAACTCCGACAACGCCGCCATTGCCGACACCTACGGCTGGATCCTGTTCGAGGCGGGGCAAACAGAGGAAAGCCTGCCGGTGCTTGAAAAAGCCCACGAACTACAGCCTGATTCAGAGGAAATTGCGATGCACCTGGTTGAGGCCTATCGCGCCAATGGTCGCGATGCGGACGCAAAACGGGTGCTGGAGAAGTATGGTGACCGGGGGTAGCCTGGCTCACATGGCGGTTGCGCGATTGCGTATTGCCTGATCGCGCTACTCGTGGCTACTCGTAAAAGTGTCGTAAAAGTGCCGATCAATCTGGCTAACAATCACCGGCAGGGTATTTTTAACCAGGCCACCCACTGCGACTTCGCCATCACATTCCTCGCACGCCACACCGAAAATAACCAGGGACGCGTCCGTGCGCGCGCTGAACAGGCTCAAAACCTGGGCGAGCTTTGCGCGCAACTGGTCCGTCTCCCACAAACCGGAAACATAATATCCATAAGCCAGGTGGACTCGCTTGCCGGAAGAAAAGCTTCGCAGAGTCACACCCTGAAGAGGAATACCTGAAGGCGACGTTACTTTGAAGAACCGCTCTGGCATCCAGTCATCACGGTCGTAAATGCGGTTCCAGTACTGCACAAGCTCCGCCCTGTGGCGCTGATTCTCGTAACTGTACACACCCACAAACAACTGCTGCTCGGGTCCCGCCTCACCGGTAACGGTCTTGCGATCAAACAGGGTCTGGGCGAAGACCAGGTCCGGGTTCCGCATTTGCGGCCGCCAGCCGCTCAGCCGGTTTCCGAATAGCGGAGCGTAGCGTTCTTCGTTCAGGCTGAAGTCAAACGCATCCGGCGACGGCTTTATCTGCCCTGCCGACGATGGAAGCAGGACCCACATAATAACAGGCAGCACCGAAGCCACCAGAACGCCAATCCAAAGCCGCCGGTGGCTTTTTTTACCGGTGGCATCCGGTGCGGGTTCGCCCGGCAACCTCTGCTCTGCTTGGCTCAGCTCCAGCTTGCGCCCAATGAAAAATAAAGGCACCAGAGCAGCCGCAAACACCCACCAACCGAAGTTATCGTGATTCCGAATCAGGCTGGTTTGCATGTTCGTCTCATAACCCATGTAGATAATCACGAACACACGAATCCAGTTGGCCAACAGCGAAAACAGGACAGCTATCAGGAAAAACAGGACACGGGAACGCAGGCGCCGGAAGTTCAGCTCACCGTAAAGTGCCGCCAGTGACTGCCCTACCAGCAGGTAGCGCAAACCAGAACACCCATGGGCCACTTCAAAGGCACCCACACCGATGAGATAAACAAATACTCCCTCAACCTCAAACTCAATGTCGAACAGGCCCAATAACAACTGATTGATCTCGACCGTAATCAGTTGAAGCGTCCAGGACAGGTAATCCCAGACCGGCACCGCGAAGATAAGCACGCCGACAGGAATAATGAACGCCTTCACCTGCCGCCAACCCAGCAGGATGGCAAGCGCACCCAGTAACAGGGGAACAACCGTTATCTCCTGCAGTGCCTGCAGGCGCATTATATCGCCCAGGCCATACGCCATTAACGCCAGGGCAAACGGCACCAGCCATAACGGGTAAAAACCGGAAACAGGTGATTCCCGTTTTATCGTCCTTACTACCAGTACAACGGAAACCAGCAAAAGCAACCAACCGTGGGAGTAGGATTCGTCAAACTTGAACCAGCGGCTGACAATACCCTCAACGGTGGGCCAGATAAGCAGGAAAAGGGCACCGAACAGTACAAGGAACGGAGATACCGCCCGGATCAAACCGCGAAAACGAATCCTTTCAATCGTCATACGCCTACATCCCTTACCCGCTGGCCGCATTGTGCCTGCACACAGTGGTTTTCACCACGACAGTCACAATCCTACCCTACGAATGAAGGCTCTCGCCACAAACGGTGGACTGGCCGCCTGGATGCCGTACAAAGCCTTGAGCAGTGGGCTGCGAACCACCTGAAAGGTGGAGAAGTGCACGGCTTCCCCATGAAAATGGGACTTATAGAACTGCTTTTTCCCGGTTCCGGCCAGCAAGTCATAAGCATTCGTAGCCCGGTGGCTGAACGCAGCTTCAATGGCGAATCCCAGGTGAAGATAACCCAGGGACACCTTTGTGTTGAACTCTTCGTCATACCCAGCCTGCAGATTATACCGGCAGCCGCGAACCAGTAGATCGTACAGCACAGAAACACAACGTCCGTTGAAAAGGACCAGGCTCATAGCCGGCTCACCATCACACAGGTGCAGCCTCTGCAGGAGCAGGCGATGAAATCTCAGCGCCTCCCTGTCGAACGCCGGTTTCCCCCAGCGATTCCGGTGAAACCCATTCAGGCGCTCAAAAAAGTCCTCGTCACGACCCTCATCGTAACCAAGAAAAACCAGCTCCCCCTGCTTTTTCAGATATGCCCTGCGGTTAAAGGCTTTAAGCCGGGTATGCTTTCCAAGCCCGTCCAACCAGTCACCAAAGCGGCCAACAGTATTGATTCGGATGCCTGTATCATCGGTGCGGTGAATGGTCCGGTAACCTCTTCGCTCATCAAAGCCCCCGGCTCTGAGGTTTTCCAACCGATCATCGGGCACATCAGAACAAACCAGCTCATCCCAGCCCAGTTCCTCCAGCGCCGGAATAATCGCCGCTGTGACATCACTCTCATAACCCCGGCGGGCAATGATTCCGCAATACTCCGTACGCACCGTTGGTGCAAGCCGCCAGGCGTTCCCAAGCATATAAAGGCGGGCCACACGAATCCCCGCTGGCGTCACCAGAACCCGGCGGCAGAAAGGCCCAATGCCAACCAGTTTGCCCTGCTGATCAACCACACCCAGCAGCACCAGTTCCATACCCAGAACCTGGGACCAGGTTTCCCACCAGCTATACAGCCAGGGCCAGCTCATAAACAGAGGGTTGGCATCAGATGCTTCAAGGCACATCCGCCATTCCTCCGCCATGGCGGCAAAGCCTGCTTCGGAAACCGGTTGGACACTCAGCATGGTGCACGCTCCACGGACGACATACCTTGCACGGTTTCCGTGGTATAAAAATCACTGGCGGCCTGGAGGAACTCGCCATCGGAGTCACCGGCCATAATAAACCAGGCAGACGATCCAGCAGAGTGCTCCGCTCCCGGTTCATAGATATAGAAACGTGGCCGGCCCCGGAGCTGAACGAACCCTTCAGCCAGAAACGATTCCGCCAGTTCCGGATCCGAGGTAACCGAAAACACCTGATTTGCATGGGGCCAGTGCCGGACCGCTGCCCCCACAAGGGCACGCTTCAGTGGCTGGTTCCGGGCCGGACCGCAATAATCGACAATACGCAAAGTGCCCCGGCTGAAGCGGGTAACCAGTGTTGCCACCAGCTCATCATCCTGCCAGGCACAAACGAACCCGTACCGGCCCAACGGATGCCTCTGATAACGCCAGTCAAGGTAGGCAAAGTCTCTTTGAACAACCCTTCCATAGCCCGGTGCACAACGCTCCCAGAGCGCATCAACCCGTGCGCTTTCAGGAAGCCTTGAGCGCACATGAATGCGCAGCCCGGCAGCACCGGATACAGGGGAAAAGGCCATCCGCAATCTGTTCAGCCACTGGAGACCGCTCAACAACCAGCTACGAAGCCCGTTGCGCTGGCGGAGCATCCTGTAGCTTCTAACCGAGTCGTCAGGCACCCAGCCAAGGTGACGGAGTACTTTACTGGCCTGATTACTGATTCCAAAAGCCATAATCACAGGCGCCTTGCCATGCAGCTCGTGCTTGATGACACTGCCCAACCCCTGCCCACGCCACTGCTCAGCGAGGTAAAAATCACAGCTCCATAAAACCCTTATCGCTTCTCCCCGGTCGGTTACGCGCGCGGCCATCACGCCGTTGAATCCGACTACTGCGTCCTTGTCGTCAACCAGCACAACCGGCGTGAAGGGCAAACCAAAAGGATTGGACTCAAACTGCCACTGCCACAGTTCCGCCTTGTAGGGCACGTCCCCGAACAGCCTCAGCACACCTTCCCGGTATTTCGTCTGCCAGGGCACACATCGGGGCATCCTGCTACCCGCAGGCACCGCACTTAGCTTCGTACCCCGTGTCATCTTCGGGGCACCGCAACGCGATACAGCGCTCGCCAGACAACCGGATCCAGCGGCGCATAACGGAGTGCCCCGGCAATGGCGCCGACGGCCTTGCCACGCTCACCGGCACTGGCAAAGTACCTTGCCTTGCGACAATTGAAACGGGCCAGTCCCCAGCGGCGTTCGCCCGGAGACAGAACCTCACCATACCGCGCCAGGAATTCCTGGATAATCCGCTCGTTCGCGGCAAACCGCCTGCGCTTATCGGATGAAATCTGATCCGCCATCACCCGGTACGAGGCAACAATGCCGGGCTCATACTGGTAACAGTACCGGGCGGAAAACCTCAGCCACAGCTCATAGTCATCAGCAACACCCACCGAGGTGTCGAAACCACCCATCTCATCAAAGCACCGCCGCCTCACCAGCGCCGTGGTAATACTCACGCTGTTGTCAGCCAACAGATACCGCGTGATCCGGCCGGAATAACGCTTCATGTTCTCAAAGCTGATAACCTTCCCCTGCTCATCAATCGTGGCCTCATCACCATGGACGATATCAACCCCGGGATTTGCCTGGAGAACAGCCAGCTGCTTCTCCAGTTTGTCTGGCGCCCAGACATCGTCAGAATCAAGAAACGCGATACAATCCCCCGTCGCCTGCTTAAGGGCGAGATTACGGGCATGGCTCTGGCCCTGGTTTTTCTGGTAGACATAACGAACTCGCCGGTCAGCCAGAAAGGGCGCCAGGACATCACGGGTATTGTCGTCGGAGCCATCGTCCACAATGATCAGTTGAAGGTCCCCGAAGGTCTGAGACAGAACACTTGTCACTGCGTCCGGCAGGAACCGGGCCCTGTTGTAGGTGGGCGTCACCACGCTAACGGTCGCCATTGCAACCCCCCGATGCCATTCCCGACACCGTCTACTTCAGCAGAACAGCGGCAAGGCTGCGCCAGGAAGCACGACGCAGAGGGAGCAGCCGAAGTGCCTTTACCATCTCTGCCAGTGCCTGGCTCCTGAAGCCATGACTTGCCAGGTAGCGAGCCTTCCTGCTGTGAAAAGCAGCAAACCCCGAATCGAACTCCTGCTCTGACATGGCATCCGGAAATTCCTGCCTGAAATCGGTAATGATCTGCCAGTTGGAATCAAAACGCCGGGTCTTGTCCGAAGAAATCTGATCGTCCATTACCCGATAGTAGGCAAGGAACTCGGGAACATAAAGAAACCGGAACCTGGCTGAAAACCGAAGCCACAAATCATAATCATCGGCAACCCGACGTTTACCGCTCATTGCACCGAGTTCGTCAAAACACTGGCGCCGGGCCATTGCCGTATTCATGCTCACGCAGTTATCACAAATCATATACCTGGCTATATGGCCCGAATATCGCCTCATATTCTTTCGGGAAACTTCCTGACCCTTCTCATCAATAACGATGATATCCCCATAGATCACATCGTAATCCGGATGCTGCCTGAAAAGGCTAACCTGATGCTCCAGCTTCTCAGCGGGCCAGTAATTATCAGAATCCAGGAAGCACACCAAGTCGCCCTTTGCCTCGGAGAGGGCAAGATTACGGGCAACGCTCTGCCCCTGATTCTGCTGGCGGAAATAGCGGACCCGGGAATCCGCCAGCGCGGGCTTCAGCAGATCCCGGGTGTTGTCTGTTGAACCGTCGTCCACGATCAGCAACTCGAAACTCGCGTAGGTCTGGGCCAGAACACTATTAACGGCCTGCTCTATAAAATCAGCCCGGTTATAGGTTGGGGTGATAATGCTCACGAGAGGATTGGTAAGCGTGCTCATTTTTTCACTCCGGAACCAATTTGGAGTCCCTGTTCTTTCAGCCAGGCCTGAAACATCAAAATGCCCCACAACTCAGAACTATAGTCTTCCCTGCCGGAAAGGTGTTCATTCCAAACCTGCCGGACCATGTCAGGCTTGAAGTAACCCTGCTCACGCAGTCGGTTCGGTTCCAGTATCTCTTCCGCCCATTCCCGCAAAGACCCTCTCAGCCAGGCCGAGACAGGAACCGCAAAGCCCTGTTTCGGCCGGTCAATCAATTCCCTCGGCACATGGCGGTAAAGGACCGACCGAAGTACCTGCTTGCCGACATTGCCCTGCATATTAAGAGACGCGGGCAACCCCATGGCAAACGACACTACCCGGTGATCCAGCATGGGAATGCGGGTTTCCAGGCTGCAGGCCATGGCGGCACGGTCCACCTTGGTCAGGATATCGTCTGGCAGATACCAGTTCAGGTCCCGCCACATCAGCGTTTTCAGGTCATTGTCCGGCACCCGGTCCGGAAGCGGACCTGTTAGCCCATAACTGCCCTCGCCCGGTTCCACCAACGCTATGGCCGGGTCTGGCCAGATAGAAACAGACTGGCGATAGAAATCTGACAGGCTTTGTGAAGAGGCAACAGCCTTGGCTCGCGCCAGGCGTAACCGGATTGCTTCCAAACTGCGCCCCCTCTGGGAAGGCACCAGGTTACGAATGGCCCAGGCAGTCAATTCAGGCGGCAGCTGACCGGAGAGTGCTTTCAGGCGGGAGCCAAACGAGCGGCGACGCTGCCACCCACGCAATATGCCCGGATAGCGGGTGTACCCGCAGAACAGCTCGTCACCACCATCTCCGGAAAGTGCCACGGTAACATGCCTGCGAGTCATCTCGCTGACCAGATACGTGGGCAACTGGGACGAATCCGCAAACGGCTCATCGTAAACCTGCGGCAAACGCGGCACCAGATCTCTTGCGTCCTGCTCTGTCACATAC
Source organism: Marinobacter sp. SS8-8 (assembly GCF_030540945.1). Lineage (NCBI taxonomy): Bacteria > Pseudomonadati > Pseudomonadota > Gammaproteobacteria > Pseudomonadales > Marinobacteraceae > Marinobacter > Marinobacter sp. SS8-8. The sequence goes on from NZ_JASSVN010000004.1 coordinate 153,558, forward strand.
AGCTCAGTATGGTCCGTACCCAGGTGCCCTGCCACTGCAGCCGCATGCACGGCCTCGTTAAACCCGTCCTCGCGGAAACCGATACTGAACGTCTTGACCGGGGTCGAAGCCTGCTTCTGCATCAGGGCCACGACTGTTGAGGAATCCACCCCGCCCGAAAGAAAAGCCCCCAGCGGCACATCAGACACCATCTGCTCACCGATCACTTTGGCGAGCAGTGCTTCCAGATGATCTGAAGCCGTCTCTCCTGTCCAATCGTGAGACTCAACAAACTGATCCTCAAGACGCCAATAACGAGAGGGTTCCGGCAGCTGCCCCGGCTCAAGGCGCGCAAGGTCAATGGCAACAAACGAAGCAGGCAGAAGCTTGAAAATACCGGAGTAAATGGTGTGGGGCGCAGGAATCAGGTTATGACGGACCAGCAAAGGCAAGGCGCCCCGATTAATTTCGCCCTGCCATTGAGGGTGTTGTTGCAGCGCCTTGAGCTCCGAGCCAAAGACCAGGCTACTGCCCTGCCACCCGTAGTACAGCGGTTTTTCCCCCATACGATCCCGGGCCAGGTACAGCCGCTGTTCCTGCCGGTCAAACAATGCAAAGGCGAACATGCCGGCGAATCGCCCGAGTGCAGCCTCCACGGTCCAGGCCTCGAAGGCGGCAAGCATTACCTCCGTATCCGAATGGCCACGGAAATGAGCCCCATCAGCCAGCAGCTCCTCACTCAACGCCTGAAAATTATAGATTTCACCATTGAAAGCGATCACAAACCGGCCCGAAGCCGACACCATGGGTTGAGCACCAAGGGGTGACAAATCCAGAATGGATAAACGACGGTGGGACAGGCCAACGGACAAGGCATCGTTGAGCCACACTCCAGCGGCATCAGGCCCGCGATGGACAATAGCGTCACCCATTTGCCTGAGAGTTGTCTCGCAGGAATCCCTGTTGATGTTACGGCCAGTTCCGGTAAAACCTGCAAAACCGCACATTCTTTAATTCCTTCCCAGCCTGCGAGACAGATACTCACCAATGTAATCCCGTTCTTCCCTGTTCAACACCAGAAACCAGAACCCGGCAAGCCAGCCTAAACCGCCAAACACCACACCGGCCAAAATCCCGGAGTAAGAATCGTATACCCACACATGACCAATGCTGAGCAGGATCACCGCCATGATTGCGGCAGGAGCCACCCCAGGCAGAACGGCCGATAACAAATACTGGCGTACTGGCAGATCGAGATGCTTACAGGTGTACCGCAGATACATCGGCACAAAAATAAGCCCTGGCACCACCGACGCAAAGGCGACCCCCTCAAGGCCAAAAGGATGCACCAAAATCAGGCTAAGGGTGATATTCAACAGCGCAGCCAAGGGCGTAAGCTTCGCGAATATACCGTGCCTGTCAATTGCGGTGAGATAACGGCTGGCAAACGGATTGATGAACGGGAAAACGGTGAAGAACACCAGAAAGACAATAATCAGTTCCGCTTTTTCACCAAACTCCGGATCGAGCCAGATGGAAATGAATGGCACCCCCAGAATAAGCACACCAGTGCTCATGGCCAAAAGGATGCTCACCACGTAGCGTGACGACATGAGAAACACCCGGCGGATGGTTTCGTTCTCCTCTGTGACACTCAATCCACTGAACAGGGGCATGAAGGCATGGGTGAGTGTCCACCCGAGACCCCGTATGTGCTGGGTCAGGTTGGCGGGAATACTGTAAAAAGGCACCACCGCCGGACCCATAATCAGCCCAATCACGAGTACATCCGTGGCGTTCTCCACACGTGTCGCAATACCCTGAATGAAGGACTTGAAACCAAAAACAATCAACTCCCGAAGCCTGGCCCCTGAAAAATTGGCGGGCCGGGCACGAATGGCGCCATAAGCCGGCCTGGAAAGAATCCACATGAATAACAGGTATTTGACAGACAGACCAAGGGCGTTAATGCCGGCCAGTAACACAAGCCCGTTTTCCGGCGATATATAGAGGTATAAAAGTGTTGAACCGACAATTGAATTGAAAATAGTAATGTTGTTTTTAAGATAATACTTCTGAAACCCTTCAAGATAGCTCTCTGCCACATATCCCGGAAACGAAATCAGCAAGTATGCACCGATTAGAATCAGAAACAGGGCGTACTTCTGATGAGGTTCACCCTGTGGCGCCAAAGACCCCGAAAACCAGACCCCCCAGAATAAGAAAAAGAGAAATAGCAGCACCCCGACCACCGCCATGAACGCAATGGCGGACATGTAAACCGACTGCAAAGCAGTTTCATCCTTCTCTGCCAGATGCCGGGAAGCAAAACGGCTTATTGCCGGGCGCAGTCCAAGGTCCAGAATCCCCATATACCCGACAACGGCCCCGACCATTTCCCAGAGCCCGTAATCGTATTTGCCAAGGTTATATACAAAGATCGGGGTCATCACGAAAGTGATCGCCAGTTTGACGAGCATGACGAGAACGTTAGACCCTGTATTGACCAAAAGGGTACGGATCACCCCGCTGCTCCCCGGCTCTCAAGCACACGCTCAAATACTTGCTTCAACTTAAAAGCGGTAATGCTGACATCAAAACGCTCAGCCGCCGTTTTTCGATATTTATCGAATTCCGCCTTAACCTCCGACTGCGCCGATTCAAATCTCTCCAACTGTTCCAGTAAGCCGTCTACCGAACCAACACTGAAAACCAGCGTGGGGGAATCCGCCACAACCTCATTCATGCCGATACAGTTAGTGGCAATCAACGGGCGCCCGGATACCATCACTTCCATGGGCAAAAGCGGGCAAGCTTCCCATTTTGAAGGCATAACCACGGCATCCACACCCCGAATCGCCGCTGCCATGGAATCGGTTGCCGGGAAGAAATGGAAAAAGCCGCCCAGGCCCCGGCGTTCAATATCGGCCTGCTCTTCCCGGATGAATCCGCCCCAACCAAAACAACAAACGTGTAAAGGCCGGTCGGGACGAGACTCATTCCAGCGCTCAAGCGCACTGACCAAAAGGCCAAACCCTTTCTGGGCCATGAAACGGCCAAAGAATCCCACAACCAGGGCATTTTCGGGAATCGAAGCCTCGGCTCGCAGATCCCTTGAGTCATCCCCTAGGAATGCAAGTGTTCTTATACCATTCATAACCGCGACAACCTTTCCCTTTGCGGAAAGAGCAGGGAAAGTCGCACGGAAATTCTCCGCCGCGTCCTCACCAACCGGGTTTACCAGATTTGCCATGGCGAACAACCGGCCCATGACAAATTTCTTTAGCTGGCCAAGCCGGCCCCTGAACTGAGCGGGCATGAAGACATCGTGGGTGGTAATCACGTGAGGAATGCGTAAAAGCCACAAGGGCAATGCTGCTATCAGCCCCGCGGTAAATCCATGGGAGTGAACCAGATCCGGCCGTTTCGTGACAACCTCCCGGATAAGAGCCACCAGCAAGGCGATCAGGCGCTCGGAAGTCTGGGAACTGACACTGACATTTTCCAGGGGCGCTACCAGAGATTGCAGCGCGTCAGACCCGGGCGACACCAGCCTGAAAGAATGGTTCTTTAACGCCTCATCACCATAGACATAATAGAAGTAGGTTCTGATTCCCCCACCAGGATGCCGGGCAAATACAACGACTTGCATCAAAATTCCTTTTCTGGAGGCACCATCAGCGCCTTCCAGGCAGATCGACCAGATTACTGAAACGGTTTTTGGTGGACCCTGGCATTGCCGGGGCTTCGGCACCACCCGGAACAACCAGGCTCAGTTGGGTTAACCGATGAAAAACAACCACGGCGCCGGCAAACAGGTACCAATAATACTGAGACAGACCCCAATAATTTGAACTGTATACCACGTACATCCAGAACACCGCGGTCATCGCCTTGTTCAGATTCACATAAAAAGGATCAAATTCATGATCAATGGTAAGTTTATTATTCTCTGACAACCCTTTGTATACCTTGAACAGAAACCGAAGAAAGAGGAATGCGCCAATAAGCCCGAGCTCGATCAGCAGCTCGGCATACAGATTGTGGGAAGCCTGGCGCTTGCCCAATATATGTGTTTTTGCCTCCGGTGTAGTGCCCAGCCCATGCCCCACAAGCGGCCGCTGGAATCCCAGCTTGAACTCCGTCAACATCCCCTGGATGCGTCCATCCGCTGATACCGCGTTGGATGTCTCCGACTCCCCCACTAATGACAGATAGCGATCCTTTTGCTGGTCTGTCATTACCTGCCATCCCGCCATGGCCACCAGAATTGCAACAACAATCAGGCTGAACTTGTGGCTCGACTCCTTGAACACAAAAAAAGCGACCACCAACAGGGCAAGGAAGGCGCCCCGCGATTGAGTGAGAATCAGCGCATAAAGCATTGGCGGCATCAACAACAGATAAAGAAGCCTGGCCTTAAATCCGGATGTCCAGAGAAGATAATGAAGAAAGGGTATTGCGGTAACAATCACAAAGCCCAACTCATTCGGATTAATCACATCCGATGGTGCACCTGCCAACCTTTGGGAGAACTCCCCACTGCCAAGGTAGGTCCCGCTGCCCCAGTATCCTTCGGTTAGATTCAAAAATAAGGGTTCAAACACCCGGATTAACTGGCAACCAATAAAAACCAGCAGAAAGATCTTCAGCCGATGGTTTGAATCCACTAACAGGACGGTAAAGAAAAAGAACGTGATCGCTTTTATAAAGTCACTGAGATTATTCTTAACCACACTCCCCGGCCACTCTACCAGCGGCAATGAAACGGCAAGGTAGATCAACAACGCCAGCAACGAAGAAACAATCGGATCTTTTGACCAGCCTTTGAATTTTTCTCGCTGCATAAAGAGGCTGACAGCAATTATCAGCGCCAATAACAGGGTTGGCCTCAGTAACCCGTAACCAGGAATACGCTGCGAGAGATGCAGAAAAAAATCGATGAGATAATAAATAAACAGGCCAAAGGTAAACGAACTGGCCTGAACCCGTGCCGACACTCCGTGCCCGTTATGCTGATTTGCCGACCCCAGTCTTAATGCCCCGCTACTCATAACGCGTTTCTCTCTGGGCCTTGCGCAATTTCATCCCTAACAATTCAACACCTGACACTGCCTTCAGGAACTGAAATTGATCGGATGAGCTGGCGTGACGTCGCATAGCGTATCTCTGCTGGTGCTCCTTGCTATCAGCAAAGGCCACCGCGGCACATGAAAAGCCTGCTTCACGAATCAATTCAACCTGCTCCGCAACAAAGTCATCCGGAGTGCCATTCGGGTAGCAAAATGAACGAACTGACTTACCCAGGTGCTGCTCCAGCGCCTGGCTACACCCCAAAATTTCATAACGGGCCTGCGCCATGGTTACCCTTGCCAGTGATGGATGAGTGACCGTATGCCCTCCGATTTCAAGCCCTTCGGCCTGCATTTCTTTTAGCTGCTCCCAGGTCACCGCCCGGTATCCCTCCGGAGCGGACACTGGCAAATCGACGTTCCAGGTCCTGGCCATCGCGGCAAGGCATTCTGATTTTTCCGCATTATCAACCTTGAGCAAAACCTGGTTAATGTGCCAGAAAGACTGCTCAAACGCGATTGCCTTTAACGGAGTCTTAACACTAACCAAACCGAAATCGAAACTGTTTTCGGATTCCGGAGACCGTTCCAGCAGGTAACGCAGTTGATCCGGCCACAGCCACAGGTCGCCATTCACAAAATCGGTGGTTACGTAAAAGGTCGCCGGGGCTTTGTACTTTTTCAGTATTGGCCAGGCCACTGAATAGAAATCTTCGTAGCCGTCATCAACGGTTATCGCAATGCTGTTTTGGGGCAGCGTCTTACCCTCGTGCAGCGCCAACGCAATGCGTGACACGGTTACCGGATTAAAGTGTTTGGAGATGTAACGCACCTGCTGTTCAAACTCATCGGCACCAACATGTCCGGGATGCGGTACCTGAGAGAAGCGATGATACATCAGAATACGGGGGCGACTCGCAGTGATAGTGCGTGCCACGGCATAGCCACCAAATTCACCGGCCAGTTTAATCAATCCCGAAATATTCACCGAACCTCCACATCAGGCGCGCCCAGCCGGCTCGACAAGACTCTGGAATACAGGGCTGCATGGGAGTCAATCATCGTTTTCAGGCCATGCCTGCGGTGGGCTTTCCGGTGGCCGCACTCGCCCATTTGTTGTGCGGAACCATCTTCATTGCGCAGTATACATACCAGGTAAGCAGCAAGTTGCTTGATGTCCCCCCGGGGGAACAAGTATCCGGAAACGCCGTGCTCTACCGCTTCACTATTGCCCCCGACATTCGAAGCGACCACGGGCAACCGGGCCTGCATGTATTCAACGATTGCATTGGAGTAACCCTCTGATTCGGAGCAAAGCAAACCGGCGTCCATTGCGCGGAGGATATTCCTGACGTCAGAACGTTCTCCCAGAAAGTGCACATAGTCCGCGACGCCAAGAGAAACAGCTAACTCGCGGTATGGTTCCTGGTTTCCCCCACCAATCAGGACCAAATGGCTATCCGGCACTGAATTGCGAACCGTGCCGATAGCGTTGATGGCATCGCCGATGCGCTTTATCTCCCGCAGATTGGCCACCAGCACGACAAATCGACCATCCACAGGCAACCCAAGACCGCTGAGGATCGAGGATCGTTCTTCAGGCGTCAGGGGCGATAACTCGTCAGTTGACGCAGAATAGCCGTTATAGATGACCGAAATTCTGGCAGCCGGAACCCCCTCCTTTTCCGCTGTAACCTGTTTAACTGCCGCACTGTTGGCAACAACGCCACTGACAAAACGGGCAGTCCGCCTTAACACCCAGAGGTACTTTGGCGTGTACCAATACCCCATATCCCTGCGGGAGATTAACGTAGGTATGCCCACAAGTGAAAACACCGGCGGGCAGATAACCGATGAATCGTTGAAAAACACGTGACACAGGGCGAAGCCCTCTCGCTTTTTTCGCTGCGCAAATCGAAACATGGCCAGCCACGTCTTTAGACTGAACAACCTGGAGGTCCCCAACACCTCTGTCTTGCAGGGCATCTTCCCTGCCTCAACATAACTTGAGGGCCGAAGCACCAGAAGCTCAGGCTGGAACTGACCGGCAGGCAGGTTTGAGAGCAGTTGCAATAGCTGCCCCTCTGTCCCGGCATGGGAGCTGGTAAACTGGTCAATCACAAACAGAATACGAACTGGACCTTCCTTTTCCATAGTACCCGCCTTTTCCATAGCACCTGCCTTTTCCATAGTACATGACCCAACCGCTCAATGTGCTTTTTCTGCACCAAATACAACGCTCATAGAGCGCACGGGGTCACCAAGGCCGGCTTTGAGCAAATGGACAATCGCGGTCGAATAGCGCTTTTGTTGCCAATAGACCTGCCCAATCCTGAAATACAACAGCGCACGCCGTTTCCGGATGGTAGACCGCCGATAAGGATATCGTGCCGCCGCACGACGGAGAATTTCAAACCCGGTTTGCCAGCGCCTTTCCAGGCCCAGGTTACTGATAGATGCGCCATGTTTTCTATAATAGAAAACCGTCCCTTTCATAAAGGCAAACGGCGCAGCTTCTGCAATTCGAACCACCATGTCATGATCCTGGCTGGCACGGAAACCTTCTTCAAAAAATCCAACCTGATCGTAAACCGATTTACGCACCATAGCGCCGCCCGGCAAGGCCATGTAGCAATCCAGAAGCAAGCGGTTCGGATCTCCGGGCTCCACATGCTCGTCGCCTGGAATGGGGAATAACTCCCGACCATCTTCTGAAATTGCCATGGCTTGCCCGTAAACCATGCCGACTTCAGTGTTATTTTCCAAAAACTCAACCTGCCTGCTCACTTTTTCCGGGTGGAGCAGGTCGTCGCTATCAAGTATCGCAATATAACTACCGTTAGCCGCCCGCAAACCAACATTCAGTGCCGCGGACTGCCCACGGTTACTGTGATTTTCATGGGTTAACAACGTCAGTTTACCGGCAGCCTCATATTCCTGCAGGATCTCGAAAGTGCCATCGGAGGAGCCATCATCCACAACGATGTACTCAATATTCCCATAGGACTGGTTGAGCACTGATTCGACGGCTTCGCAAATAAACCCGGCCCGGTTATAGGCGGGCGTGATAACTGTCACCAAGGGTTGCATACCACCACCTGTTTGATTCGGAAAAGCATAAGCTGGGTAAGCCGATTCAACTGGCTGACAGCCCAAGCCCGAAACTCCTCCCAGGAAACACGCCAGAGACCAGCACTCCAGGCCCACAGATACGCACCCGCCAACCATTATCCGGCCAAAGCTTGGACACAAGGTAAACAATTCTCGCCATGATCGCCATCACAGCCTATATTGGCGCCCGGAATGATCCGTAACTTAACGAATGCCACTCTTATGAGTCTGGATATCTGAGACGGCCAAAATCAAACCAAAACAATCAGTGCCCCGTCTGGGCAATCCGCTAATCTTCTGAGCCCCTGCAAGCAGTGTTCGGGTCAGGGGTCGACCACCGGGTAGCCTATAGCGTCAGCGGTTTCGAGAATCACGCGTTTCAGGGCCGGGTCAGACAGCAGACGATGGACCAGTGGGTGGCGGGGCATGAAGGCCGTGCTACGCTCCCACAAGGTAATTGCAGGCTCATTGGCATGCATGGACGAGGGATAGATGATCCCATGCGCCCGGGGGTACGCCTCATATAGCCGCTGAGCCCAACGCTGGGCCCGGGGTCGTGGCCCGGTGTTGATCGCCATGCTGGCGCCGATCTGGGTTGCGAAGGAACCGCGTAAATCCAGCAAGGTCAGTGGCGCGGTGAGAGCAAAAGCACTCAGAACAGGTACCCCGTCCTTTCGATTGATCTTCCGGGTTCCCTGGAAGAACTCAGCCAGGCAAGTAGGAATGGCCCGGGGGCCGATGGCGCCGTAGAGGACTCCTCGCTCACCATTACCCGGCTGGCCAACTTTGTTTCGCAAATGGTGGTCGAAACGGGACGACGTGGGACCGAAATACCGGAAGGTATTCCATGACACCGGATACGGCCCTTCGGTGCGAAATACCCGAAAGATCTTCTCCCCGGCCTCCAGATTGACGGTTTGAGGCGGGATGCTTTTCAGTGCGTCGACATCTGGCGGCTCTGGAAACTTTGCCATCAGATATCCCTGATCAGGCTCAGGACAGGCTCAGCCGGGTACCCGGCGATCAGCCAGTCACGGGGAGACAGGTTTTCTTCCAGTTCGGAGCTCCATAGGTCGTTGTTCACCTGCGTCATGAACTGCTGAACTGTGACCGGGTGTGCCTGGGGGCTGAGGGTCTGGAGTACCAGCCGCAGATGGGGGATTACGGAGCTCTCGACAAACTGCCAGCGCGGAAACCACGCTTTGCTCCGGGCCCCTTTGAAACTGTACAGCCCCGGGTTGCCCGGGTTGGTGAGTTGCCGCACCCTGGCAGCTGAGATACCTAGCAGCTCGGCCACAGCTGAGGCGTACAGCGAGTCACGCTGTAACTGCTTGAATTCCAGTTGGAGCCGCATGACCGCGAGGCGCCGGGACCTCGCCAAGGCGCCGGGGGATGTGTCATCAAGGCCGTAGGCGCCGCCCTCCCGGAGAATCTCAATCTCAGCGGCCGTGAGGCCATTGGCCTGATCGTGAACCGCTGCTTCGTTCCCGGACCGGAGATCGGTCGCCAGCGCATGGAGCATCTTCTCAATGTCCGCCTTATTGATGCCCGCATTCCCCAGAGCCTGCAGGTCCTGCGAGTTGACGTTGATAGTGGTATCTGGCTCGGCGGTCATGGTATTAACCTCATACACTGTATGCATGTGTTAATTATAGGCCGCACCCCACAAATAAAAAAGGTCCTCTTCATCATGAAATGCAGTGCCAAGTGCCAAGTGCCAAGCAGGGATATACCACACGTACCTACACCGAGAGGCGCAAATCGTGGAACGAGCAAGCATCTTTAAAAGCAACAAGAGTCAGGCATTGCGGCTCCCAAACCCCGTAGCCTACCCGGACACCGTGAAACAAGTGGGTATTGTTATCCAGGGGTTGGCGGTTGTTACGAACAACACGAAACAGTTTAAAAACGTGCCGGCGATACGCCTGGCAAACTGGGTAAATCATTCAATTCAATTATTCCGGTGGACAAGGAGGTCACGCTCACCGGGCTGACGGTTAATCTGAAACGGGTGTTATTTAAAGGTGTCAGGGGGGCAAGTTTTTTCCAGCGGTTTGACGTGTCTGAATACTCCCCGTTTACCGCCCCCCGCAAACCCATATTTTCCAGGGAAACATCGATGTCGGCCTCGAAATCTCCATTATTGATGATGACAAGAACCAGCTCGTTGTTCCTGTTGCTGCGAAATGCGACCACTTTGACAAGCTTATTGTCTGATACGGCATCAATCCGCAATAAACCCGGGGTAATCCAGCGGGCAAAGTGGCCAATGGCATATCCGATTCCACTTATATGAACTTCCGATGTTTTCTGGTCGATGAGTACAATATGGCTGGATTCACTGAAAAAATCGATGCCTCTCTGACTGAAATGTGCATCATGACTTTGCCTGTCCCACATGTCATACATCGCAAAATAAGCTGATGCATTGGCATAAACCAGTTCATCATGAATATGGTTGGCACGAGCCCGCAGGTTTTCCGGAGAACCGAACGGATAATCAGCGCGGCCCGGGCCCTCGGAGGTCTCTGTCATCCACACCGGGATGTCATAACGGGCGGCGAGTTCATAAATTCGCTGGCGAACCCGTACCTCCTCGTGATCCGGCAGCCCTCTCCCTGATGTCTGCAAAATACGCCGGACACTGGAATAAGCAGAATCATACGGATAAGCGTGATAGGCCAGCGCACCGATATGGGAGCGCGCGTCCTCATCGGCAAGGATGGACTCGATTGTATCGATGGACTTGGCAACGGTCTCTTCCGCGGGAACAATGAACCTCGTGCGTGCGAACCCCTCCGCACGCAACCGCTCACCAGCGGACTTGATAATATCGACTACTTCCTGCTTAGAGCCACCACGCAGTTCCCGGTTACCGCTCAGAGGTTCATTAAACAGGGTAATCAGCCGGGGGGCGGCCCCGGTTATTTCCTGCCAGTGCGAAACACCGGCCGCCACATATTCCGCGACTTCCTGAAGATAGCGGCTGTAATCCCTTTCGCGCAGTTCCTCCATCCAGCGCAATTCCCGTCGCATGTCTATCTTGAGGCCAAGCGAATAATTACTGAAGCCATAGGCTCTTGCAGGACGTACAAGCAGATCGTGCATCGCGTTCGATGTTTCCCACTGAAAACCATCCTTGTTGACAAGCATGGGGTCGTTGTTGTCATTGGCCGGCTCCAGCCACAACTCCAGGCTGCCAAGCGTTAGCCCCACGTCGTGGTAGACCGCCTTGATGGCCTGATGCCTCAACGTTGCCCCCAGCATGTCACGCGGCCCGTTTGGGGTCAGCATAATCCCGGCAAGGGTTGTCGCGCCAAATCCGGCCATTTCCTGGTATTCGATGGCGTTGTCTATTCGCACGGTGACAGGCACATCCATTTTCCCGGAACCGGTTTCCAAAGAAGCGGCGAAGCAGGCACCGGAAATCAGGAAGGACGCGATGATTACGAACCGAAGGAAGCCTGAAAATTTCATCCGGCCCGATTTTTCGGGACAGGCATGACTGTCATTTTCATTATTCTGCCTTTTGGGCTCAATCAACATGTCAGTACGCACCAGGCTGGCATGGCGGAGAATTTTTCTGCTTCTGAGACACGTGTCCGAGTAGTATAATCCCCGTGGGTTTCACGTAGGAAACTTTGACATCGATGACAGGCGGGTTAATGGGCTTCATGAGATGGGCAAGGCATTTGTTGCTATTCACAGTGGCATTCGCTCTGGTTTACGCCTTTTGCCAACGGCTACCCGACAAACCACTTATGCAGGCGCTCTCGATTGGCACCGCTTACACAAGCCTTCTCTACTTCGCTGTTACCCTGTCTATCGGGCCGGCGAACCTGATACGCTCCAGGCGCAATCCGCTGTCAAGCCTTCTGCGGCGGGATCTTGGCATCTGGTCCGGTATACTGGCCCTCGCGCACACCATCACAGGATTGCAGGTCCATTTCAAGGGCAGGCTTATCCAATATTTTATCTACCCGCCAGATGAGTCGCACGTCCTTCCCTTCAGAACCGATCCGTTCGGGCTGACCAATTATATCGGGTTGATTAGCGCACTTATAATGATTGCGCTCCTTTGCCTGTCCAATAATCGCTCTATCCGTATACTGGGTGCGTCTTCCTGGAAAAAATGGCAGCGCTCAGCGTATTTTCTGGTGCTGGCCATACCGATTCACGGTCTGATCTATCAGTTGCTTGAAAAACGCATCGGCATCTATACCCTGCTGTTGCTGGCAACCACGCTAGTCGTCATCACCATGCAAGCGTCGGGCTTTATACAGCACCGGAAACTCAAGGCCTCGCGCCAGTAAACTGAGGGGATCGGCGCTGCCGGTTCTCAGCGCCGCCGATAGATAACGATACGGTTGTAAATGACTGCCAGCACAAAGCCGGCGATGGCGCCGCTCAGCGCACCGTAGAAGGCCCCGACCACCGCACCGGACCAGGTGACGCTATAACCCGGGAAGAAGTTTGCCAGCAGGCCCAGTGTCGGCCCAACATGTTCCGACCCTCCTGTCGGTCCCAGGATGATCAGCCAGGCGGTTGCCACAAACAACATCAAGCCACCGACGGTTCCGAAGGTCACTGCCATCACAGACGCCCGTAAACGGGCAATAGCCTGACCAATGGCTTTCCATTCATCCTCTGAAAAATGCTCTTTATTCATAATAACGGTACCTCTATCCCTGTCTGAACATTAGCCGATTGATCCACCCAGCGCACCCAGGCGCCGGAGAAGTTTGGCAAGGTGTATCGATACGGTGACATTGATGGCCACAGCGATGATGAATCCGATAAGATAGCCGAATACCGCGCCCCAAAGAGCGCCTATTAACGAACCGGCCCAGGTGACATCATAGCCGGGGAAATAATTGCCCAGCAATGCCAGGGTCGCCCCGACATCTTCGCCTCCTTTCAAAAGCAGGCCTGCGGTCGCCAAAAATACCACGAAGCCGAGCATCGTACCGAGGGCTCCGCCCAGGGCGACCGGATCGTATTTTGCGAAGGCGTCGTTGAGAATTTCTATCGGAGACGCTTCCCGCACCCGCTGCGGTACGAGACGTTCACCACTCGCACCCTGACCCTTCTCAACATGGGCTTCCTCGTGATACTCCTCTTCCACATTGACGTCCCACACATCATGATTCGCGCCGAGGATGTTTTCCGCCGCATACATGGCAGTGACCATTGAGTGATCCTGATTGTTGTAGCGATGCTGGCCGTTGCGCCCAATCAGGTGCAGGTTTGGGATCTTGTCAATGTATTCACGAATGCTATCGATGTTTTCCTTGTAACCATGGTCATAAACCGGATAGGCCTTGGGCATTCGTATTACAACACCATCTATGACCTTATCAGCATCAATCAGACCCAACCGGGCGGTTTCCTTCTTGCCCAGCTCGATGAGCGCGTCGTCATCTGCGGTCCATAACTCATCACCTTCCTGGACGAAGTACTCCAGACCAATACAACTGGTTGACTTGTCCGGAATCATGTGTGGGCTCCAGTTGCCGAAATTCTGGATGCGACCCACCTGCACGTCCGGCGAGTGGATGTAAATCCAGTTATCCGGGAAGAGTTCCGGAGAATCGACTATCAACCCCACCGTGAGAAAATCACGATACCTGAGGCGGTTGGCTGCCTCCAGCGCTTCCGCCGGCGGCGCAGGATCCATAACGTTGAGCAGGTCCTTAATGGGCATGGTTGAGATAACATGCTCGGCATCGAAGCGTTCCTCATTGCCCTTGCCATCGGCCACCGTCACGCCAATAACTTTTTCGCCATCGCGGTGTATTTTTTTCACCTGGTGTTCCAGGCGAACCGGGTGCCCCCTTTCGTCCAGAATTTCGGTCACACGCTCCCACATCTGGCCAGGACCGAGCCTGGGGTAGTAGAACTCCTCAATCAGTGTCGTAATCTGATTTTTGCCGGTCAGAAGCTTAGGAGCGAGCATCGATAGCGCAGCTTTGCCCAGGTCCAGATTCTTGATGCGCTGGGCCGCCCAGTCAGCCCCTATTTCAGTACACTTCATCCCCCACACTTTTTCGGTGTAAGTTTTGAAGAACATTGTAAACAGCCGCTTACCGAAGCGGTTGGTTACCCACTGCTCAAGATTTTTTTCTTCCCGGGAGGGAAATGCCTGCGCTTTAAGATAACTCAGCCCGACCAGAACGGACTCCGTTAATCCAACATTGAGCAACGCATTTTTTGGCTTCAACGGATAATCGAAGAACTTGCCTTGGTAATAAATACGCGACAGACGCGGTCGTACCAGGAATTCGTCCGAAAGAATATCCATCCACCAGTTATGAACCCTGTCCACCTTGGTGAAAAACCGGTGACCACCAATGTCGAAACGATAGCCCTTGTAATCGACCGTGCGTGAAATCCCGCCCACCTGCTGGTCCATTTCAAAGACTATCGGCTCGACCCCGGCCCGTGACAACTCCAGAGCGGCGGTCAACCCGGCCGGACCACCGCCGATGATTGCACAGCGAATTTTGCTATCTGTTGAGTCCATTATTTCTGTTGAGTCCATCATTTTATCTTCCCGGATTAAATAGCTTCTCTGTTTCCAACATATAACTGATCATCTCCTCACTAGCGCCAGGGTAAACACCGGTCCGGAGGCCGCCGCCCGTATGTCAGTTGTAGTTCATGTGATTCTATCCTACCATCTGCACGGAATGTTAATGCTGGCGACATGTTTCCGCCTTGCCTGGGATCATACCGATGGATGCTGCGCAGAGCTATGAGAAGGTTTTCAATACTCACTGATGGCTGGCAGGATAGGCTTCCGTCCAAACACCAATCCTTGATACAGGCCAGATCTGAATGTCCAGGGTTCTCTTCTCCGTAGGCGTCATCCAGGTTTTTATTATTCTGACCGGAATGATACGGGCCAAAGTCCTGTCCATCGTCCTCGGTCCGGCAGGCTTCGGGATTATTGCGACAATCGACCAGATCGTTCTTACCGTGGTAACAGTGGGCGGTTTCGGCATTCCGTTTTTCTCGCTGAAATTCATGTCATGGGCGCATAGTGAGGGAAACCTGCGTTTCCAGACCGTGTTTTCCAGCTTTCTTTCAGGGCTATTCCTGCTCTCGATATTGACCACCACTCTGGTTATCGGTATCACCCTGTGGCATCCAGCCATCTTTGGTGCCGAACTTGTTCCTTACAAGTCGTTCATTCTTGTGGCGCTGCTGAATGTCCCCGCCTTGATGCTGGGTATCTTTTTCGTTCACACACTGGCGGCAGCCCAGATGCCATTGGTAAGTTCAACCCTGAACCTTACAGTAACATTCGGCCTCGCGTTTGCGGCGAGCAGTGGCGCATGGCTTCTGGGTATGGATGGCATTTATATAAGTGTGGCCGTTGCCGGCGTTGTGACTACACTCGGATCAATTTTTTATATCAAGAAGAAACTGTCGTTACGTGTTAGTGATCCTTCAGCGGGCATCCTCAAGGAGTTACGACGAAACCCCGAAATCATCCCCTTTTCCCTGTATGGTCATGTCGCATTATCTGCCTACGCAATCACGATGCTGGTAGCGCGCTACGAGGTTTTTTCGACCATGGGCGAGGCCCAGGCTGGCTTTCTGCAGGCTCTGTTCGGGATTTCGCTTGCGTTGGGCGCAATATCGGGCCCGATAAATATTCTCTATCTGGCACCCATTCTGAACCGTAACATTTCGAACGAAGAAAAATTTGACAAAGCCCACGAATTCCTGAGTTTGATGATCGTCATCATCCTTGCGCTTTCCCTTCCCTTTTTACTATTCCCCAATCTGGCCCTGACATTATTGTATTCATCAGAATTCAGACCTGCATCTGGTTATATCTACCTGTTTGTTTTCTGGCAAAGCATGTATGTCATAGTCAATGTCTACCGGCAACTTCTGGTAGGACTCAATGATGTGAAATTTTTTTCCATCAGCACATTGGCCTCCTATGTTGCGGCCGTTCTGGCTACACCATCCCTGGTTGAGATGTTCGGGCTTCCCGGTGCCGCATTCGCATTGTCCTTAAGCGTGTTATTAAACGGTTTGGTAATCCCACTCAGGCTGGCAGCCAAATTTCACTCAGGCATTCCCTTCAGCCTTTGGGTGCGGATTATTTTCTGCCTTGGCGTTACCATAATAACAGGACTGGTATTCTCGAATGTTGAAGAGTTCTCTGTTACGGGCTTTTTGGCGAGAGTGTTGTATGTCGCATTGCTGGCGCCCCTTCTCTGGAAATTACTGCCGGAGGAACAAAAAAGGATGGCCATCGATACAATCACCCGAATGAGGGCCTGAGAAACGGTTGGCAATGAATAAACGATCAGAAAAAGCGAAGCCTGCGTTGACCGTCAGGCATTTATCGAACTATTTGATCAGTTTTCCAAAATTGCTGTCAGTCGCGCCAGAACTTCATCAATGATTTCTTCCGGTACTCGCTCAACCTTCTTTGCCCCCCGCCCCTGAAGATCAAGGGATCTCACCGCATTTACCAAAACCACACCCTGGGTTTCGGTTCCGGCTCCAGTCAGCGGCACCGCAAAACCCTGGAACCGGGCAAAATTGCCACCCTGCGTTACAGGTGCAACAAGAACCGTTCCGAGCCTGTTAAACTCAACAGGCGAGATAACCAGACAGGGGCGATAATCACCTTGCTGCTCTCGTCCCACGGTAGGGTTAAGGCTTACGCGAACAATATCTCCACGTTGGAACGCAGGGCGCCTCAAAGTGCCTCCTGGCCAACTGCCGGGGCTTTATCCCAGTCACGCAACTCATCAGGGTAAGGGGCGTTTTCGTCGCACTGAGCTACCAGCTCGCTAAGCTTGTACTTTGGCCTGACTTTGCAGGGCTTGATAACGATCTGATCGCCCTGCACATCAATTTCAACGCTATCACCTTCGTTCAAGTGCAGTTTTTCACGAATGGCTGCTGGCAGGATTGCCCCGGCACTGTTGCCAATTTTCCGGATGGTGGTTCTCATCTCGACCTCGAATGTTATAACGCCGTCTGAACATCCTAGCTCAAATCAGGCCAGCGTTACAACACTGTTATAACGTCTAGCCCACAGGTTTAATGCCAAACCCTATTGAACCCATCATGGGTCACTTTAACCCGTGAATAGATAACCTTGAATACTTTATCCAGGTCCTGAATCGCCGCGCGTGACCCTGGCCGCGTGACATAGTCCCCGAGTCGAAATACAATCCTTTTACCCGCCTGATTATAGAAAGACACCCTGACCGCGACTCAATCAAGGACGAAATCAGAATGACATCACGACTGCGACGGCATTGCTCAAATCCATTTCTCGCGAATCGACCATGGCAGCCTGCCATCGCGCAATGGATAGAGCATCCCGCAGCGGTTCCGTTGGCCATTCTGGCCCTTACGGTTTTTTACCTTGTTACGTTGGTGAAAGGGCAGAACTGGAGTGGCGATTTCAGCCTCTATATTCTTCATGCCCAAAGCCTGGTGGAAGGCAGGCATTATCTTGATACCGGTTACCTGTTGAATCCGGTTTCAAAATTCGTCGGACCCTATGGTTACCCCCCTGTTTTCCCATTTCTACTTGCTCCGGTATATGCCTTTTTCGGTCTCGATCTGGAGGCGCTGAAATGGGTTGGCATTCTCTCCTTCGGCTTGTCGTTATGGCTGGCGGCCAAGATATTTGAGATCCGCCTTGGGCGACGCTTTGTTTTTTTCCTTGTGCTTGTTGTCGGCCTCAATCCCTACATATGGGGTTTCACCAACCTTATCCGCGCCGATTTCACCTTCATGGTGTTCTGTTATCTCTCGCTGTTCCTGATGCTGCTTTTCCTCGCCGGCGACCAGGGCAAGCTTCAGACTCCCGGCAGACAAATAACAGCAGGCCTCCTGATTGGTCTCTCCATGTACCTGGCATACGGCGCCCGTGAGATCGGCATTGTCTTGCCACTGACCCTGTTGACCTACGACATTGTATGCCGGCGACGGATCTCGTTGCTGAGCATCGTCGCCCTGGGGATTTTCGCTCTGTTTGCCTGGTTGCAGAGCCTCTGGTTTTCAGCCTCGTTTATCCCAGAGTATTTCGAGGAGAACCTGAAACACCTGACAGACCAGCAATCCTCACCCGCCAAACTGAATCACCTGAGCTTTGTGGATCTTGATCCACGAAATATCCTGGACCGGATTATCGGGTACCGGTGGGCCTTACAGGGGTTCTGGCCCCCCTCCTCCAGCGCCTTCATCAACACATTGAATGGGCTGCTGTTCAATCTGTTCAGCCTGCTCGCAATTGGTGGCTATATTCTGGCGCTGCTCCGCAGGATAACCGTCGTGGAAATCTTCCTTGCCGGGTATATCGCGGTGCTGCTGCTTTTCGGCGCGCCTCCGACCATGCGTTACCTGATCCCCATATTCCCTTTTTTCCTGTATTACGGATTTCTCTTTTGCCAGGAGATGATTTTTCCTCTCCTGCCGAGGCTGAAATACCTCCTGGCTGGCGGGTATGCGCTGCTTCTGGCGATTATCAGTGTACCGGTCATGACCACCATGGAATATCCGCAGCTGGAACGCGGCGTTACTCATCCCGATGCACAAGCCATGTTCCGGTTTATCAGGGAAGAAACCGCGCCGGAAGATACCATCGTCTTTATCAAACCCAGGATTATGGCATTGATGACTGGCCGCAACAGCGCAACCTGGCCATCGAGGAGGTACAGCACTCCCGAGCTCATGAACCACTTCTTCGACGCGGTGAGAGCCGATTACTACGTTGATATGAACCTCGCTGCGTGGATGCTCCCACTTACCGATTCGGAGCGCCCAAGCAACTGTTTCAGATCGGTTTTCAAAAACGACTACTTCGTTGTTTACCGTTACGGTAAACGATTCTGCCCGGAGCTGGAGTGACTGATCCATTTGCAATGCACACCTGCCCGGTGGGAAGCGGAATCAACCGGCCCCAACCATCCAACGTTCACCAGATACGGGGGTAATTGTGCGGCTCTGCATGGTGACCACCTTCTACCCGCCGTACAACTTTGGCGGGGACGGCATATTCGTCCGGGAACTGGCTCTCTCACTGGCCAGGCTTGGGCACTACGTCCGCGTTATCCATTGCGAGGACGCTTACCGGCTCGGTGCGAACCCAGGCGATCCGGGGCTCCCCCAGCGATACGACGATCAGGGGGTAGACGTATGCCGGCTGAAAAGCTCCATGGGCCCACTATCTCCGTTGCTGACCCAGCAACTCGGGCACCCCGCCCTGAAAACCCGCGCCCTTGCGGAGCTGCTCGAGGACGATTTTGATGTTATCAATTATCACAACATTTCGCTGATTGGCGGGCCTGCCATACTCTCTCTGGGTAACGCCCTGGTAAAGCTCTACACCCTGCATGAACACTGGCTGGTGTGCGCTACCCATATATTCTGGAAAAACGGCGCCCGGCGCTGTGACTCCCGTCAGTGCCTGCAATGTTGTTTACGTTCTGGCATACCGCCCCAGATCTGGCGATACACCGGCCTGACCAAGCGTCATCTCGAAAAAATTGATTGTCTGATTGCGCCCAGTCAATTCACTGCAGACCAGCACCAGCAACTCTATCCCGGCGTTCCGATTCGCATTATCCCCCTTTACTCACGCCTGGAACCATCACAGGAAATAATTGGCACATGGAGTGATCAGGGACCTCCCCGCTTTGTCTACAGCGGTCGCATCACCGCATCCAAGGGCGTGGAATCCTTGCTTGAAACATTCACGGCACTGGAGGATTACCAGCTGATACTGGCCGGTGAAGGTGATGCCCTGTCGCGATTAAAGGAGCGTTTCGCCCAGTACCCGAATATCCATTTTGCCGGCAGGCTTGATGAAACGGCCCTGATCCAGCTTTACAGCAATGCCACAGCACTGCTGTTTCCATCGCTTGCGCCCGAGACATTCGGCTTGACGGCGGTTGAGGCCATGGCCTGTGGCACTCCGGCAATTGTCAGGGATGCCGGTGGCTGCGCGGAAATCATCGAAACAACCGGAGCCGGGTTTGTTTATCGACAGGACAATGAGCTTCCTGCCTTGCTACACCGGATCGTCCGCGAGCCCGGTTTGCGTCAGCAATTGTCAGAGCTGGCACAGAGCGCAAGCAGGAAACTCTACACCCGTCAGCGGTATCTGGATGATTATCTGGCCGTGATTGACGAACTGCGGAGAAGCCGCCCGACAGCAGGCGAGCAACCTTCCAGGACACTTCAGAGCCATAACTGATGAGAGACCAGCCCGCTGCACCCGAACCACGGCTCATGATTGCCATCGCCGCCAGTACACAGGGCGATCATGCCGGCCTTCGTGAAAGCCTGGCGAGCGCCGGGTTACTGAATCAGCCCGATATCAGGGTATGTGTTGCACAGGTGGACGAGCCGGCTATGGATAGCCCGGACGACAACCTGTCGCTGTTCAGATTTTCCAGCCACACGCCTTTTTTTGAACAGTATGCGACTATTATCCGGCAGACCCGAAGCCGCTATATCGCTCTGTTGGACGCCTCCTGCCCTCCCACGGAAGGGTGGCTTCGTGCAGTGCGTCAGAGGATGCGGGACGAGACACCGGTGTTTTATGGTCCGGTCAACAGTGGCTGGCCTGGCAAGGATTTCCGCAACATCGGTTATCTGATAGAATACGCCCAATTCCGGGAGCCCCTCGATCCAACATTACCGGAATATCCGGGTAATAATATTGCGTTTCAGCGTAAGTTGCTCCAAGACGTCCCCCTCGTAGGCTCGGGTTTCCAGAAAACCTTTTTCGTGCGTCAGGTGCGGGATAAACTGGGCATCACACCCTTTGCATGCAACGACATGTCCGTAACCTATCGAAAGCAGTTTTCATGGGGTTATTACCTGCGCAGGCGCTACTGCCATGGACGCCTGTATGGCGCAAGCCATGCCGAAATACTGGGTTATCGCCGCCTCCTCTACGCGGTTGGAATACTCATACTCCCCTTGCTTCGATATAGTCGTATACTGCGAGCGTCAAGGCGGGCGCCCGTGCTGACGGGTAATGTACTGCGCTTTTCCGTTCCCATTCTGGTTTCCGAGTGTGCCTGGTCCGTGGGAGAGTGTGCCGGTTATATGGCTGGGGCCCCAGACGATGGGGTGTTTCTCGATTAGAGTTAACAAGGAGGAGTTTTACATTGCATATGCAAAACGAAAATGACAGGGCCGTTACCTATTCCGTCGTCATCGGTCGGGTCAGCACTGAAGATGACGAACGAATACTGGAAACTCTTGAGTCTCTTGACAATCAGGATGAAGATCCATCACGGGAAGTGCTGCTTGCTGATCGAATCAGCGATCATGTTTCACAGCGGATTCGCAGCGAGTATCCGGACGTCAAGATCATCGAATGTCCACCAACAACGGACCTTCCCACCATGCGCACGTTGGCAACGAAGCAGGCAGCGGGAGATTTCGTGCTGGTGACCGAAGATCACTGCGTGCCGCCCCGGGACTGGCTAAAGCAGTTTGCCCGGGCATTTGCCGAACACCCCGAGGCTTCCGCCATTGGCGGCAGCGTGGTTAATGGCGTAACGGATACAGCGCTCGACTGGGCCACCTTCCTGTGTGAGTACGCGCCCATGTCTCCCCCGATCAAGAGCGGACCCACCCCAAACCTTGCAGGCATGAATGTCGCCTACCGGCGCAAGATTTTCGAGGAGGTGGACGAGCAGATACTGACATCCGGATTCTGGGAAACCACCTTGCACCCCTTGTTGCACAAGCAGGGGCACATCCTTGTCGCCGACGACAGGGTGCGTATTTTTCACTGCAAGAAATTCAGTCTTGGTCTGTTCCTGCGGCAGCGGTTTGTCTATTCAAGGTACTATGCGGGGATACGTTTCGCCTCCGGGCAGAAAGCGAAGCGGCTGACCTACGCAATGGCATCGGTTGTCCTGCCGCCGCTGTTAACCTTCCGGTTTTTTCAGAACGCGCGCCATAAGGTCAGTGTCCGCTCCCACCTGACCAAGGCCGCGCCTTATTTAATGTTGTTTTATCTTGTCTGGGGTGTTGGGGAAGCCTGGGGCTACCTTTTTGGGCCGCGGGATGCCCTGCAAGAGATCGAATAGCGGCACGGGATTCGGGCAATAATTTCGTGCCGCGGCGCATTACAGATCGGGGTTCCCGGCCAAAAGCTCTTCAAAATAGGCTATCGTTTTTGTCAGCCCTTCCTTTAATTCAATCGTTGGTTGCCAACCCAGTTCGGTTCTGGCTTTGGTGATATCCGGACAGCGTTGCCTGGGGTCGTCCTGGGGCAGCGGCAGGTAGTTGATGCGCGACCCTGAGCCGGTAAGATCAATGACATGTTCCGCCAACTGTTTGATCGTAAACTCGTTCGGATTGCCCAGGTTGGTGGGGCCAATGATGTCATCCGGCGTACGCATCATCCTGACAAAACCATCAATCAAATCATCGCAGTAGCAGAATGATCGCGTCTGACTGCCGTCACCGTAGATGGTGATAGCTTCATTCTTCAGAGCCTGCATAATAAAATTCGAAACAACGCGCCCGTCGTGGGGATGCATACGAGGTCCGTAAGTATTGAAGATACGAACAATCTTAATGCTCAGCTGATGCTCTTTCCTGTAATCCATGAATAGCGTTTCAGCGCAACGCTTGCCTTCGTCATAGCACGAACGCGGACCTATCGGGTTAACATTGCCCCAATAGTCTTCCGTTTGCGGATGAACCGTGGGATCGCCATAGACTTCGCTTGTGGACGCCTGCAATATTCGGGCGCCAATGCGTTTGGCCAGGCCAAGCATATTGGTACTGCCATTGACATTAACCTTGGTGGTCTGGGTTGGGTCCCTTTGGTAATGAACCGGACTGGCGGGGCAGGCCAGGTTATAGATTTGATCGGCCTCCAGGTAGAGGGGAAAACAGATGTCATGACGGATAACCTCAAAATAGGGGTTATCCAGCAAATGAATAATATTGCGCTTTTGCCCGGTGAAGAAGTTATCAACGCACAAAACCTCATTGCCTTCGGCCAGAAGGCGCTCACAAAGATGACTACCGAGAAATCCTGCTCCACCGGTTACTATGATCCTGTTTTTCATGTTACCTGCCCACTTGTTTAAATCCCGTTAGCACCTTTATTGCTGCAGTGTCGGGCCTGGCTCGCTTTTAGCCCGGGCGGTCCAGAGTTACAACACTGTTACAACACTACGGTCCCTGTCGCTCTCATAGACAGCATTTGGTATTGCAATACTGCGGAGTCCGTCTTGCGCTGTCGCGATAGCACCCGCCGGCCCACCGTTCGCCAGGCTGACAAAATCGTGAAACTCCTCGACAAAGGTCTGCACAACGGTCGATTGCCAGCCCTTGAATTTTTCCCGGAAAATGGCGGGTATGTAGAAGTTTCTCTTCTTATGGGCCTGCCCCCCTGGTTTGTCCATCGTAATGATGGTCGAGCTCATCGGGGCGTAATAAGCGCGAGCCATGCCGAGATCGCCGTAGGCTTCAACACAGAAGTGATAGCCTTTCCATTCGGTCCAGCTACTGTGGAGACTTCCCATGATGCCGGACTGAGTACGAAGGTGGACAAAGGCATTGTCCTCGGTGCGGTCAAGTTGCCAGGTTTTGGTGCTGATCATGCCCGAGACATCGCTTACCCTGTCGTCCATCAGATAACAGATCAGGTCCAGGGTATGGATGCCATTATCCATGAGTGTGCCACCACCCATCTTATCCTTGTCGTACATCCATTCCGATTTGAATTCGGACAGACCTGTATGCCCGGCGAAGCCTTTTACATAGCGTAGCTGGCCCAGAGCGCCGCTTTGGATGGCGGCTTTCACGTCCTTGATGGCCGCGAAATAGCGATGGTTAAAACCGACAGTCAGCCGTTTTCCGCAGCGTTTGGCTGTTTCAACCATCTGCTCACATTCCGCAAGCGAGCTGGCCATCGGTTTTTCCACGATAACGTGTTTTCCGTTTTCCAGTGCGGTCAGCGCAAGATCTTTGTGAAAGTGGGTGGGTGTGGAAATGATGACCGCATCGCAGGCATCCGACTTCAGGAGCTGTTCTGCGTCTTTGAACACACTGACATGATCGGGCAGCCTGGCCAGTGCGGCGGGATCGAGGTCGAATGCGGCCGTCAGCTCACATTCCGTGGACACCTCAAGTGCCTGTTTGCGCACCTCGCCAATACCGCCAAGCCCTATAAGTCCAAAGCGCATCATGCCTGGTCAACTCCCTTTGATTCCACCGAATAGGGTGACTTGCTCAGTATCATCTCGAATGCTGGCCCGACCCAGATCAGCAACTGCCGCACCAGGGGCAGACGAGCGAATACGATGTAGGTTTTAATCAGTAGCCTGTCAATTGCCGGGTAATTCCCTTCCTCATCCAGAGCCACCATCCTCGGAGATAGCATTTGGGTGCGTAATCCGATTTGCCTAGCATAGCGGATGACGCGCCCTGGTGAAATCAGATTAATAAAGCGCAGCGAGTCAACGCCTCGCAGACGCTGTACCAGCCGGCTACGCAGTTTTCCGGGAAAGTAACCGACAGCCCAGAGCCTCGTGCTCGGATGGGGGCCAAGGCAGAATTTATTGCTGCCGGCAAGCCACAACTTGCCGTCTGTTTTTAGCAACCGCCCCAGTGCCACCAGGGTTTTGTCCACCGAGTACACATTTTCCAACAGATCGGTCGCGGTGATTCTTGAAAAATACCCGTCGGGGAACGGGGGGGCCTCTATGTCCGCACACACCAAGGTCGCTGCTATCCCCTGCTCCTTCAATCGCTGCTGGCAGATGACAAGCCAGCGTAAAGCTATATCCATCCCGTAGATGTGGGAGCAATTCTCCGCGGCCGCAATAAGCGCGCCTCCGGTACCACACCCTGCATCCAGGAAGACATCGCCAGAGGAAACGCCCAAGCGAGCCAGGCTTTGGCGGGCCTGCTCAGGGCCATTGTAGTGATACGCTTTGTAGCGGGTTGCCAAGGCTGGCGGAACATCGTCTGTGATTTCATAGTAATAATCCAGCATGGCGGAAAAATTCTGCTCAATTTCCGTGGCCAGGCGTTTCGCTTTTGCGCGCTCCTCTTCCAGACCAAGGTAAGGATCGGACCTGATGCGGAAATCAGCGATGCCGAAAATAACAGGGTATTCCCTGTTGCAGTATGAGCACTGATAACAATCTGCCTTCGCTGACAGCCGTGTTCGGCATTGCGGGCAGACAAAAAGACCTTCATCTTTCGCACTTAAGTGCACGCTCAGCTCCAATGCTCGGCAAACGGGACAGGCTTGCCCTGATCGTTGGAGGTGTAGGCCGCCAGCATCAGTGCCAGTGTCTTGATGTTGTCCTGTGCGCTACAGGCGGGGACCCTGCCATTGTCTATCGCATCAATAAAGTTTTTCAGGAGCTTGCTGGTGGCGTTGGCAAAAATATCGAGCGGGTCACTGGCAATCTTCGTGGCTTTCTCGGCGTGATACTCAAGGGCTCTGCCGCCCAAGGAAATATCAAAACCTACGTAGGGCTTGCGATCACCGCCGCGAATGCCGGCGGTAAACTGCACGTTGCCGCCAAACTCTGTTTCGATGGTGGCCTTGCTGCCGTCAAGTCTCAAGTCAAGATAACGGTGCCTGCCCCGGGTAAGTCGGTCCAGTGTGATCTGCGCACTGCGGCCACCGGAAAAGTCGAGTTGGATCAGGTTCAGATAATCCGGCCCGTTCGGGTTAGAGGGTTTTGGCATTCTGGCACAGATTTGCAGTGGCTCCTCGCCAAAAAAGTAGCGGCACAGATCCAGCACATGGATGCCGAATTCCTTGCAGGTGCGCTGGGGATCGTTTCCGCGCCAGCCTGCCTCCGTTTTCTCGTTAACGTAAAAACTTTGTTGAGCGTTAATAAAAAGCAGATCGCCAAAATCGGGGCTGCCAATCTTTCCTTTCGCGGCCTCATAGATATTCATAAAACGAAACTCATTGTTGACTACGATCCAGCGTTGCTGTTTTTCAGCCAGAGCGATCAACTGATGCGCTTCATCCAATGTCGTGGTGAAAGGTTTTTCGCAAAAGATATGGCAGCCGTACTTCAGCCCCTGCCCTGCCAGCTCATAATGGAACCGGGTGGGGCTGGCAATGGCGAGGATATCCGGCTTTGTTTGCTCCAGCAGGGTGCTGACATCTTCGTACAACGGAAACGGAAATGCACCCTTGCCTGCCGCAGGCGTTATTGCCGGATCATGGCCACCAACAAGCTCCAAGTTGGCAAGTTTGCTATACGCGGGCAAGTGAATAGTTTTTGCAGCCGCCCCTAACCCCACCAGGGCGATTTTTTTTTGGTTTGAAGTCATGATTGCTACTCATGAGAGTTAACGGCATTAAACCACCACAGTTTGCCACAAAACTGTACGACATGTTTTTTGGCCGCTACATTGAAAGGGTTTGGGGTTTTCCCTGTGAGGAGCTGGCATCAGGCTGGGTGGCGCTATAGTGAGCAACTAAGTATGCATGAAAGAGAGCAACTGACGGTCGCGATTGTGGGCGCTGGGCTCATGGGCAATTGGCATGGGCATGCGGCCAGAAAAAACGGCGCAACGATAACGGCTGTTATTGATCCTGACCTGGATGCAGCGAAGGTGCTTGCCGCCCGGTATGGCGGCCGAGCCTTCGCTGACTTTGAACAAGCACTTGAACATGCCCGGTTCGATATAGTGCATCTCTGTACACCACTGAATACCCATGTGTTACTTGCAAAACAAGCGCTGACGGCCAGGAAACACCTGATCATGGAAAAGCCCGTGGCGCCTACACGCAATGAAGTTACTGAGCTGCTGGATTTGGCAGCAGGCCAGAACCTTTTGTTATGTCCGGTTCATCAGTTTGCTTATCAGCACGGTATCGTGTCAGTAAAAAATGAACTGGCTCGCCGAAGCAGTGGCCCTTTGGCGGTGACATTTGATTTTGCTTCAGCCGGAGGCGTGGGACGCCAGGCCCATGAATTGAACCAGATACTGATCGAGATTCTGCCTCATCCCTTGTCTGTTTTGTCGGAGGTCTGGCCTGAGGCTCCGCTGGAGAAGGAATCCTGGTGTGTAGATAACCCGAGGGCCGGGGAACTCTTTGCGTATTGTCACCACCAGGGGTTTCCCGTATCAATCAAGCTAAGTCTGAATGCCCGGCCCACACAGTGTAAAATGACGGTTTATCATGAGCAGGGAGCCCTGCATGTCAACCTGTTTCATGGTTTCGCGGTTTTTGAATCGCCTGCCGTTTCCCGGTTCCGTAAAATCATTTCGCCATTTTCCCTTTCCTTGAAGACACTTTTTGCGGCAACCGGCAATCTGTTAAGACGTTCTCTCAACCGGGAACCCGCCTACCCCGGCTTGAGGTCACTCATCGCGCAGTGTTATCAATCGATAAAAACGTCAACACACGGGCCGATCACTCGCGATGATTGTATTGCCGTCGCTACAATATCCGAGTTGGTCGAGCACAAACTCTCGCCTTAAATCATTATCCGAAGCTGGCCGTCAAATAATATGAGCTCATTCACGACCACTCACTTACGTTTCTCTATCGTCGTTATTGAACTTGTGGGCGGCGAAGCGTTGGCGACCTGTCTTTCGGCATTGCAGAAATTTGATGTTGAAATCATTGTCGTATTGAAAGAAGCCTGCCCTCAATTGCAAGCCCGGTTTGATCACGTGCGCTTTGAAATACAAAACGAACCCGTGCCGCTGCGGCGAAAAAGCGGCGTCGCTCTCGCCAGCGGTGATGTGGTGGCCCTTATTGAAGACACGACACTTCCCGGTGACAGTTTGCTCAATGGCCTGGTGAGCGCATTTAAAGATGATAATACCCTCGCAGCATCCGGCCCGGTGTTGATTGCAAACCATCTGCCAAGCCGTTACCAAGCCCTGGCGTGCACAGAATACGGACGATATCACCCGAGCGTAATATTTGACCACCCTCATCAGCAATCCCAAAAAACAGTGGAAAGATTGCCAGGGAATTTCATCTGTTATCGTCGAGAGGCACTGGCCTCGATATTGAACGAACACAGTGAGGGCCTGGTCGAAGGGGTGATAAACCAACGGCTGTTGTCAAAAGGCGGCTCACTGGTCATGGAGCCCATGCTGGCCAATACCTATAATGCTGAAGACCCGTGGAGCGGGCGCCTTGCCACCCGCTTCCATCATGGCTGGATCTATGCCGGTGGGCAGGCAGAACAGAAAAACCTGTTTGCGTGTGCAGTGCAGTTGTTCAAGTCACTGTTATTGCCCGCAGTGTTGTCTTTCCGGGCAATTCGCTGTATGCCTGGAATGAATGGGATCAGGCACCCACTGAAAGTCCGCCTGTGGATCTGTCTGCTGGAAACCTTCTGGTCAGCTGGCGAAGCAGTGGGTTCGGTGTCTGGCGCACCCAAAAACATGGAGCATTGGCGTTGATGCGAATCGGGATAGATGCAACCTGCTGGTGGAATCAACGCGGCTTCGGGCGAATGGCGCGAGAACTGTTGTCGGCTATGTTTGCGCTTGATTCCGAGCACAGATTCTATCTATTTGTTGACCAGGCGCCGACCGAATCAATGAACTTACCCAATATCGAAATCGTGCAGGTATTTCCCGAAAGACCGGCGACAGATGCCGCTGTTGCCAACTCCAGCCGTTCGATTGGAGATATGGTGCAGCTGTATAAGGCGGTATCGAATGCTCCGCTTGATTTGATGTTTTTCCCGGCGGTTTACTCATGGTTCCCTGTCCCGCTGAAGCTACCCACGGTGGTGACACTGCACGATGCCATTGCCGAGCACTTCCCGGAAATGATTTTTCCTGACTGGAAAGGCCGGCTTTTCTGGACGCTAAAGGTGAAGCTGGCCTTGTGGCAATGCCAGCGGGTGATGACCGTTTCCCATGCAGCAAAAGCCGAGATCGAACAGTACCTGGGAGTGAGAAGTGAGTCGATTGATGTCATCAGCGAAGCGCCCAATAAACTGTTTCGTCAAATAGACAATCCGACCGCGTGCCAGGACCTGCGTCGCCGAATTGGCCTTCCCCTGAACGGCGAGTTGATTGTGTATGTCGGCGGGCTGGCACCACATAAAAATTTGCAAGGCTTCCTGGAGGGCTTTGCGTTGGCCAGAGAAAGCCAGCAACTTGAGAATGTGCACGTTGTGCTGGTGGGTGACTACAACGGTGCCGGTTTTCATTCCAACTATGGCGAATTGCAACAACTGGCGAATGACAGGCGCTTAAAAGGCCGGGTTCATTTTACCGGCTTTATCTCTGACGAGGACCTGGTTATTTTATATAACGATGCCATGGCCGTGGCAATGCCCTCTTTTTCGGAAGGATTTGGTTTGCCTGCCGTCGAAGCGATGGCCTGCGGGACACCGATCCTGTCCAGCAACAAGGGCGCGCTGCCTGAAGTGGTCGGTGATGCGGGGCTATTTTTTGACCCCTACGACATCACATCCATCAGTCGGGCGATAAAGGACATGTCAACTGAACACGACCTGAGACATAGACTGTCAAACGTTGCCGTTTCAAGAGCCGGGACATTCACCTGGGAGCGGGCAGCGGAGCTCGCCTTGCGGCACCTGGAAGGGGCGGCTCTGCGTGGTTGAGGATACGGACCGTAAGTTGTCGAAAAGAAGATACGATTTGACGGTCATCGTCGCTGAAGAAATGGCCTCGGCCAACCTTGAGGAGATTTTCAGGCATTTACAGCCAGAAAAATACCCCTGCGTTGAATTTCTGATCTGTAGTGGCAGTGACGACTCCTTGCTTGACGCCGTACCGGACAGCCAGAATGTCCGCATTATTCACGCCCAGTCCGATAGCAGGATACCACTACTATGGCGCGATGGCATTCGTGCGGCCCAGGCAGACAAGGTCGCACTGACCACCGCCCATTGCATCCCCTCGCAAGACTGGATCAAACAGTTACTAGCCTGCCCACTGGAAGGGGGTCAGGTCGCCGTTGGTGGCGCAATTGAAAATATCGAAAACGATACCGTGATCGGGCGGGTGATTTACCTGTTACGATATGTACGCTACACCAGATCGAGACCAAGCGGCCGTGCGGACGACCTGGCAGCCGACAATGCACTTTACCGCAAAGCCGATATACTGGCCCATGAAGACTTGTTGGAAGCCGGTTTTTGGGAGCCATCGTTTCATCAACGATTTCTGGCCGAAGGCAAGTCGATGGCATTTGATAACAACCTGGTTGTTGTCCACAGGAATTGTTACAGCGCGAAACAGTTTATACAGCAGCGTTATAGCCACGGCGTCGAGTTTGGCATGGCGAGGGCGAAAACCATGAGTACCCCAAAACGGCTAACAATGATTGCCCTGTCTCCTTTAATTCCGCTGGTGTTTACCCGGAAAATAATAGCCGCCGCTCGACGTGATAAACAGTTTAACCTGGGTTTGAATCGCGACATGTTCTGGCTGCTGGTGTTTGTACTGGCCTGGTCAATGGGTGAAACCGTCGGCTACGTTAAGAGACAGGCGAGTCAATCGTAATCAGTCTCCGTTAGGTTTCTTACAAAAGATAAAAATGGACGGATGGCAATTTTTATTATAGGAGTCTGAAGCATGGATGGTCAGGAAAAATCACCAGAAGACAAAAAACCGCTGTCAATCAGTGTCATTATGCCGGTCTATAATGGTATCGACTTTATCCGGCAGAGTTTGCCGCCGCTGGTGGCAATGAAGGAACGCGGCGAAGTGCTTGAGGTGATTGTCGTGGATGATACCTCCAGTGATGATACACCTCATGTGGCCCGCAGCCTGGGGGCACAGGTAATGCCCTCCGGAGGTCGTCTTGGGCCGGGCGCTGCCCGCAATGTGGCCGCCAGGGAGGCAAAAGGTGATATCCTGTGGTTTATCGACGCCGATGTCGTTGTTCATGACGACGCCGCCAGGGTGATGCTTGCGGGTTTCGACGAACCTGGTGTGGTGGGTGTCTTCGGCTCTTATGACGACAAGCCGCCCGCTCAGAATTTTCTTTCCCAGTACAAGAATCTGGTTCACCACTATTATCACCAGCGCGCCAGAAAAGAAGCGTCTACGTTCTGGTCAGGGTGTGGCGCGATTCGAAAAGAGGCCTTTCTCAGACAGGGGGGCTTTGACGTTGAAATGTTCAAGAGACCTTCGATTGAAGATATCGAGCTGGGGTATCGGCTGCTCGAATCAGAAGGAACGCTTCTGCTATTGACCAACCTTCAATGCACGCACCTTAAGGAATGGCGCCTCATCAACCTTATTCATACCGAAGTGTTCTGCCGGGCAATTCCGTGGGCCAGATTAATGCTAAGCCGGGGCGGTCTGGATAACGATTTAAATGTAGGTGTTAACGAGCGGATAAAAGCGGTTTTGGCCGGTTTTCTGGTTCTGACTACCCTCTTTGCGCTTGGGGGCCTGCTATCCTGGCTCTACCCTGTATTGGTTGTGACCGTGGTCGTTTATGCCAACTGGGATATCTTGCAATTATTCTATCAGCGCAAGGGGCTCTGGTTTGCACTGAAAGGCCTGTTATTTCACCAGGTTTATTATCTCTATAGTGCGTCTGCATTTGTTTGGGCACTGACCGGAACCAAACTGGGAATACTGAAATAAACTTGCATGAAAGCCATCCTTACCTTTCACAGCATTGATGACCGGGGCTCAGTACTTAGCTTCCCCCCTGCCAGGTTCGCCAGGATGATCACGGAAATCCTGGATAGTGACGTTAAGATCTGTACCCTGGATCAATTACTCAGCCCGACTATCGATAACGCCCTTGCCATTACCTTTGATGATGGCATGCGTTCCGTCTATAGCAACGCCCTGCCCGTATTAAAAGATACGAACATACCATCGCATCTTTACCTGACGACGGGCCATGTTGGTGGCAAGAATAACTGGCCTACTCAGCCCGCCGGCGCGCCAGCCTTTGAAATGATGAACTGGGAAGAGATCGAAGCCTGTGTCGAAGCCGGCATGCAGATCGAAAACCATACCGTATCGCATCCCAATTTATGCCAGCTTGACCAAAAGCAAATTGAAGACGAGTGTGAAACCGCCGACCTGAGTATCGAAAAGCAATTTGGCCGCCGGCCCAGGCATTTTGCCTACCCCTACGGACTATACGATGCACGGGTTGCCGGGATCGTCGGCCAGAAATACCAGACCTGTGTGACGACGGCGTTACTGCCGTTAGGGCGGAAGCTCAGAGCCGCCGAGCTACCCCGGTTAGACAGCTACTATCTGCAAAATCGGCGGAACTACCGTCGCTTTTTTTCTCCCACAGCAAACAGTTATTTACTCCTGCGTCACGGGCTGCGTGTTTTTCGGAGTATGATTTAGGAAGAACCTGGGGGCCAAAGCCGCAAGGCCTGTGGTTTTGCTACAGGCCTACGTAAATTTGTGTTAAACAGTATCTAAATGCGTAACGTCTCGTCGTGTCGAGGTTATTCCATGCCGCTTGTCTCAAAACTCAACGCTGAGGCACCATACACTTTCCGAAATCGCTAATACAGTGAGACTGAAGATGACCCCGACTGACAAGAACACTCTCCTGTCGTTTTGTGCCGCCGCGACTTTTGCAGTGGGCAGCTCGCTGGCATGGGCCACACCCGCCATCACGGGCATACAATCCCCACCCATCACCGAACTAACCCAGGGTTCAACCATTACGATTACCGGCTCGGGATTTGGCTCAAAACCGCAGGCTGCACCTATCCTATACGACACTGTTGACGCCGCCTACGAAAATGGCGTTCTCAATCCCAGGCACAGTCAGCTTAGCAATGGCGACCTCATCCTGGGCACCAATGAAAACCCCGATTCTATATGGGCAGGGCCATCAAGTACTGCTTTCGGCTCTTCCCGCGTGCAAGTTACCTCTGATCGGCCCACCCGACACGCCAATTCCTCTGAACATTACTACTTCAAAGGTTTTAACGGCTTTGTGGGTAAACCGGTCGCTTACGGCGGAAAATCGGGATTCGACACACCTGTCGACGAACCACAACTTTACGTTAGCTGGTGGTACAAACCTAAGTACTCTCCCAGCCTTTACTGGAGAATCGACCCATTGAATCAGGAAGGAACATTTGTTCCCGGTGAAAAACTCGCCATTAACGGAAACTCAGCCACCTTTATTGGTATTGATGACGAAGGGATGATTAATTTGGCCTTTGATAATCTTGTAAATAGCAACAACCTGAAAGGTCAACTGCTAAGAGGCTCGCAGTCAAACGCTACAACGATATTCCCGGATATTTTTAAAGGGGGGGGCGATTTCGGATATCTGGATCCTGGATCACAGAAATATTTAAGGATAAGAGAAGATGCTAACGGCAAGATTGGGATAGCTCTATCTTGGACCCAAATGCACCAGAGTTTGAGCGGCTACAACACATCTGATGTTCTGGTAAACTGGGCAAAGCGAGTCCTTGAAGGAAACCAATGGCATTTCATGGAGTTCATGATTGATACCGATAAAGGGACCTTCAAAATCAACATAGACGCACAACCGCTGACGAGCTTTAACTTTGATCCAAAATTAGCCTTTGAGGGTGAATGGAGTCCTACAGTCGCACTTCTTGGCCTTAATGGAAAAGTAGGGCATTTGCAAGAAAGCGATTTTGATGATATCTATATAGACAATTCGTTCCAGAGAGTTATTATTGCTGATTCAAAAAATATACAAGAGGCAGGTTATACTGAGGTGCAATATCCAACATCCTGGTCAGATACAGCCATAAAGTTCCAACTCAACAAAGGATCACTACCTGAAGCACAGGAAATATACGTATTCGTATCAAACAGAGATGGTGATTTTAACTTGGAAGGTTACCCACTGTTGTGCCAAGATTGCTCGTCTCCACCTGCAAGGATAGAGATAAACGTTGACTAAGTATAAGTATAGCCTGCTTTTCGGGATAGGAACTCGCTATTACAGTTTTCCAGTGCTATTACCAGTCAAACTCGAAATTTTTGACTTAATAGTAGCAAACTGTTTATTCCAACTTAATTCCAGTTCGCATTTTAGCTCCTTAACTTCGCTTTCGAAAGTTTCACAATCTTTAAAGAGAGACTCAATACCTTCAGTTATTGATTGGGCGACAGGCTCAACGTACACAGCTCCCTTGTTAAAATAATTTATGATAGTTTTCTTGTGAGATAATACCATGGGCTTATTTAATGCTACAGCTTCGTATGCTCCACAGTTAAGAGTGTAGTCTAATGTTGTTAAAACCATCACTGCATCGACTGCACTCAAGTAAATCAGATAATCATCTTCTTCCACAAAACCAAGGAGCACCACATTCTGAGGAACATGGTCAGGTTGAAGATTGGCTTTTCTATAATTTCCAGAGACATAGATAATCCAATCAGACGGCATAAGCTTTGCGGCTTCGAACACTTCCCGAAAGGGCTCATCATCGCTAAATGTACAGATAAAGAACACCTTCAATCTGCCCTGAAGCTTTTTCTTTTGTAGCCGGCCTTGAAAATCTGGAATCTTGTCCGGCAAAACAACGCCCCTCCCTCCCATGCAGTCCACAAATTCTTTTAGGAAAGGGTTTGTAACAATCATTAAGTCAGAATGCCTGATAGTTATATTGCTAACCATTCTATAAAAAACCCACTTGAGTTTATAACTCCTAGAGTGGCGAAAAGCGAAATTCGTATGCCGATCAGCTACGAGATAGAAGCCCAACATATTCTTCATCGTACAAAGAAAAAGATTAAGAATCATAGATGGATTCTGACAAATCACAACTTTTGGTCTATTAGCAATTAAGAATTTCAGTGTTTTAAAACAAAGAACGGAATACCTGAATTTTCTATATTTTTTTATTCCAATCACTTTGTATTGAGCAGAAAAATTTTCCGCTAAAACCCGGGAACGACGGTGATCTTCCCAGGTTATCCATACTGCTTCTGTGTTTTTTTCTGCGTCGTTCAATTCTACTTTACCTCAAAAGAAGCATGCCACTCTTCGATTAATGATATCTGTCTTTTGCAAAAAATTAGTTTGTAAGACATAAAAAGTTCATATACATCTTTCCTCGAAAAAAGTGGACCACAAATACCCTCCAAGCCTACATTATCGTATATTGAATTAATCTCAATTATTACCGGCCCTGAATTCGTTATAGCGATATC
Source organism: Marinobacter sp. SS8-8 (assembly GCF_030540945.1). NCBI lineage: Bacteria > Pseudomonadati > Pseudomonadota > Gammaproteobacteria > Pseudomonadales > Marinobacteraceae > Marinobacter > Marinobacter sp. SS8-8. The sequence goes on from NZ_JASSVN010000004.1 coordinate 188,864, forward strand.
CATTCCAATAATTTTATGATAGTTTATTTTTTTCTGGACAGCAGAGGCAAGGGACCTAACCTGATTCCAACAAGGTATCGCGAAGTCATTAAATAGTATGCCTGAGTCTGGATGCTTAGGAAATAATTTACCAGCTATGTTTTGTCCAGGACCAGATAAACAACCCTTCTGAATGTCTATTTTTACCGCCAAACCACCCTTACTGAGGTTGTCTATCAAAGAGGAACTGGAACCAAATCTCATGTATGCTCCTAACTCTACAACCTTTTCCATTTTATCAAGGGCGGTCACGAATCGAACAGTATTTATTGACTTTGAAACACGATTTAGCCGTTTATGTTGCTCAATACACTCTTGAACTATCATCGACTCTACAGCGTGGGAAGGCTTGCGACCAGATGAAAATAAGCTGTTTATTTCTTGTCCTGAAACCTCAAAGAAAATTATGCTATGCCCACCTTTTCCATCCACTGGCTTAACAACAATACGCTTACTCAGAGTATTGCTGGTTTCCATCAACTGACGCAGCACACTTTCTATATTTTCTCCCGGAGCAATAATCTTGTATTCTTTTGGCGTTGGAATACCATTTAATATACAAATATCATGGCATAACCTCTTATCCTCATAAACGACTCGATACCTTGGGGGCTGCAAAACTCGATAAAGACTTCTCCGCTGGAAGGGATTGTAATTTGAGCCCCAATATAGAGCCCACTCCCGAGGCTTCTTTTCCCAAAGACGACATTGCTGATAATGATCTGGAAATGTCTTAAAAACAAAAAATATGTACAGAAAATCTTTCCAGACACCGGTTTTTGATTTCTTACAAACCTGCCAGTCAATCAGAAAGGCGTAGGCGTACGGTAGAAACAAAAAGCGTATTACCTGCCTGAGATACGGAACCAGGCCGTCAATAAAACAGCCAAAAGAAATTATAATATATATGTAAATTTTTTCGACTTTGTTTCTGCCGTTGAGTTCATCAATTTTTAGGCGTGGTGATCCTGGCTCTTTATCACAGTTCATTACGCAATCCTTTCCACCAATCTTAATTTTCCAGATGGCTCTCTTGGTATATACCCAACTCTTTCAAATTTATAATCAAACGAGGCATCAAACCGATCTTTAAACTCATGCAAAAGGTGAGCTCTTACTAAACTGAAAATCTCTGAGCTAGCTGAAATGGATAACCTGATATTGCTGCCATTTTGTGTTATTTTGAAAGCTCTTACAGGCAACCCTATCTTTTTCAAATCCTCGAACATGTATAAGAAAAATTCACCATGAAACCGTTGACCTTTGCTGTTTATTAAAATGTCGTATTCTCGACCTTGGATACCGAATATCACTGGCAACGATAATCCGCAGCAACAGTTTTTATCTGATAGAGTGATATAATCCTTTAACCGGTAACGTATTAGTGGCATTGAAAAATTGACGAGATCAGTAACAACAGCTTCACCGGGCTCACCCACTTTCACAGGGTCCCCGGATTCACCCAAGACCTCCACAATCATGTTCTCTGCGGAGAGGTGTAAACTCCGTTGCTCGCATTCATGGGCTATTGTTCCAAGTTCTCCACAGCCATATTCGTTGTACACCCTGCACTCAAAAATCGTTTCTATCTGCTGTCGATCCGGCTCTGTGAGCGCTTCAGCGGTAGTGACAATTGCCTTCGGCTTTAGGACCCCGCGCCTGCCTGCGCGCTCGACGTAGTCTGCGAACTGACGGATCATTGATACATAACCGTAGAAATAATCAGGCTTAAACTTCAGCAATTCCAGAAAATATTTATCAAGATCATCCTCCGAAAAAGCGAATGCAGACAACCGCTTGCGATGTGCAACATAGTCAATGAGCCTTGCTCGGCAATAGTCCTTCTTAGTGGCCGGTATGCCCCAGAAGCGGGCCTGTTTGTCTCCAATACCGATCCCGGCCCAATGGTAACCTCTCCAGGTAGCCGCCAGTTCATGAGCCATGCCGACACTGTCCTTTCTAAGCGTGACCGGTGCTCCAGTGGAGCCACCAGTCGTCTTGTAGCGGGTCAAAAGCCCGGTTTTTCTTGAGTACATCTGGTCCGCATGGTTACGAAGGAAGTCCTTCTCCAGTAAAGGAATTTCACGAAGCTGTTCGAGTGAGGTCAGCGGTAACTCCGGGAGATCCGCGTAATGAGGAACCTTTGTCTTAGCATGCTGTAACAGCCGGTTCAACCTTTCCAATTGCAACCTTTCAATCTGATCCTGTGACGCATACTGGGTTTCCTCCAGTGCCTTCAGATGCCGACCAATCCATTCTCCGCGCAACAGGATCACGGGGTAGTAGATGCCATACTTGAAAATCAAGTTACTGATACTCAAGGAGCTACTCCTGGTTCCGAGGGCTTCTTTTGCCCAAGCAAGACCGAGTAAGCGCTCCGATATTTTTTCGCCATGGCAACGGCTGTATATCGGGCTTCAAAGGCCCGTATCCCAGCCCTGCTATTAACAAGGACATTATGACGATCATTGACGGCCCTTTTGATGCCTTCAAAAAGTTGGTTATCAGAGTTGGTTTGTACCAAAATACCAGCCCTGCCTTGTTCCAATACTTGAGGTATGCCGCCCACTGCTGTGGACAAAACCGCTAATCCTGCTCGCATTGCTTCCAGCAGGGTAATTGGTAATCCTTCTGTCAGCGAAGGTATCACCAACAAATCAAATTGCTTCATCAGTCCCGGCACATCATTCCTGTAGCCAAGCAGGCGCACTTTTGACTCAAGCCCAAGGTTTGTGCGCAACTCCTCCAACTCCGAGCGTCTGCCCCCCTCCCCCACAATACACAGTCCAAGTCGCATTTTATTGAGTGGTTCCCGGGCCATTGCGCGCAGGAGCGCCGAGAAGTTTTTTTCCGGTGAGAGCCTGCCCACTGCGAGGAGGTTGAAGGTGTTGCCTTCCAGGAACTGCTTCAGCTCCGGTTCCAGGTTCGCCTCCTGCTCCCCGGGCGGCAACTCGGGAAGACCATTTTCGATAACCGCGATTTTGTTTTTGGGCAGTCGGCGGACCATTGGCAGATCAAGCATATGGGGAGCCACCAAGCATACCCTGTCCGTCAGTCGCAAAAAGAATCCGTCCATTTTTTCATAAACCCACAGCTTGCTGAACCTTGGCGCATTCACGTAGCCATGGAGGGTGGTGACTAATGGGATACTGAGGCCCGCCAGTTTTTGCGCACCCATTAGAATATTGAACTTGTAACCATGGGAGTGGATGATCCGGTAGTCATTGCTTCTGGCCCACCGGGCAATCCTGGCAGACTCCCGAAGGTTCAGTCCCGGCTTCATACGCCAGGGGGTTATTGGCAGATTTCTGCGGCGGGCCTCCAGTTCGATGGCCTTTTCGCCATCTTCGTGGGCACCGGCACTCAGGAGCATAGGGCTATCGCCCATTTTAATCTGCTCTTCCATGAGATTGAGAACCACTTTCTCCGCGCCATACAAGCCCCCACTGTCAATCAGATGGAGAACCTTCAACTGGACCTGCCTTTCTCAAAAGCTGCAGACATGGAATTTTCAGATTTGACTGCAGCAAGTGTTAAGTTTGAGCCAACCTTAGCTCTCTCATATTTATGCTTGAGCGACAGAAAACGTTTTTCCAGCAGGTGATAAGATAGCGCTGCCAGCATACAGCTGATCACTACACCTGCTACCAGTTGTAATGATTCGGGCAAAAAATTGAGTTTGTTGCCCGCCTGAATGCCCCAAACGTGCCATAGGTAGATCGGATAACTGATAAGCCCCAAATACACAGAAATAGGATGGTTAAGCCAGCTCCAAACCCGCCCTTGGCTCAGGCGCATCAGTTGGAGCAGCAATACCCCCAGCAGTATTGCATCCACAGTAAAGGCAAGCCCATAGGTGTAGTCGCTGCCGGTAACCTGGCGGGAGATGGTAAGCAACACCAGGGTGATGAGAGGCATCCAAAATCGACTGCTTAGCTTGTCAGCCAACTCCAGAAAGTATTTTTTTTCAAGCAGGAAAGCTAGTGCGCAACCAATAGCGAGGTTATCAAACCTAGTGTCAGAGGCGTTATAGACATACGAGGTTCCAAAATCCAATATGGAGAAGCTATAGGTTCTCCAGACCATAACTATGATACTTACAACAACCAGAAAACTGATAACAAAGTTCTTGCCTCGCTGTATCAGAAAAATGAATGCCAGTGGCCAAAGTAAGTAGAACTGTTCCTCGATAGCCAGTGACCACAAGTGAGCGAGTGAGGAAGTGGAGTGTCCCTCCAGTGCATTGTAGTAGTTCATCAGATAGAACAGCCCGGGCAATATGACATCCTTGATATCGTCATTGCCGCGAAACAGATCCCAGCCGATAGATGCAAACAGAAATACATAATACGCCGGGAAGATCCTGAGCGACCGCCGCATGTAAAAATCACGGAGAGATATACGGCCTGCTTTCTCGTGTTCCTTGAGTAACAACCATGTGATCAGAAAGCCGCTAAGTACAAAAAATCCCGCTACGCCATGGCGAGCCGAAAAGAATGACCCGACACCGGAATGGGCCAGCACCACTGCCATTACAGCAATCATTCTGAAGCCATCAAGGCCCGGAAGCTTTCGCGATGCAAGAACGCTGGCCAGTGTTGGCAAGTTCACGGAATACCCCTTCCCTAACTCGAACCTTGACTGCACTTTTTCAATATGACCGTAACTCTATTAATAAACAACTCTCTCAATATTGGTATATGAGAAAGAAAATCCAATCCTTTTATACACCTAAAGTTTCGGTAAACAACTTCCAAGCGATGGTTTTTGCAGAGTTTTTCAAATTTAGACAGGCTCATTTTATTTAACCCGGACTCCACTTCTTCGTATCGTCTTGCGCCATCATTGCGATACTTTTTTCTCACCTGCATCACAGCCTTTTCAGGAAAGAGTATGTTTACCCACGGGAGCTTACAAAAAAAATGCATATGACTTCCGTAAGGAGCGTACCAAGGAGGCCCAAACGTAATCATCAACTGGCCATCCTCATGAATAAGGCCCTTCATTCTCTCCAAAACTTCACTCGGCTCCGAGTAGTGCTCCATGGCATTTTGTGAAATTACCGCGTCGTATTTGCATTCTTCGCCTTTGTAGTTGGCTGAGAATACTACCTTGTCCTTATTTCCTGCACATTCTTGGGCATGTTTGGTGGCGTAATCTATATATTCCTCGTTCACATCGAGCCCCAATACCAGTTTGGCACCCGCATTTGCGAGAGCGGCTGTCTGGAAACCAAGACCACAACCGAAATCGACGACTGTCTTTTCTTTTATCCAACTATCGAAGCCGGGAAATTCACTTCGCAACAGATTCAGCTCCTTGCCTGTCAATTCCTTTTGCGTATCGCTCCGGATTTCCCTGCCAACTCGCTCCGGCGGCAAACTGAACGCTTCTATAATTCTTTCACTAATCATGATTTACCCCTTCCTTGGATTCCAGATAACCTTTTTCTCTCCCCTGAAAAACGCAACACACGCTTTGTAGGAAGCAAGATTCAGAAGCATGAAATAGTAAGGTATGGAATAAACCGGGGAGAGGGCTTGTCCCCCGGCTTCTTTCTTGCGGCCCTGCCAGGCAAGAAGTACAAACGCCACATATCCCAGGGCTGAGAGGGTGTATATGCCGGCCTTTGGCGCCAGGTAAAGCGTTGCCAATGCAAGTGTGACCATCGGCACGAATGCGCCGTACCTCAACAGCTTATGAGAAATCATCTGCCAGGCAAAAAGGCTATTATTCACAGGGTTCATTAAATGTTTCATATCCTTCAAAGCCCAGAGTGCCCGCAGGCTTACCCGCACCCGCATGCTGAATTCACTGCCGCCGTCGGTTAACGCTTCTTCCTTCAATAGAGCCTCGGGCTCATAAACCACACGGTAGCCCTGCTCCACTACCTTTAATGGCTGCACGAAATCGGGCAGTTGGTCTGCGCGCAGGGGGTGGTAGAGTTGCTTTCGCATGGCGTCGATTCCGCCATCCACGCCCACCACGGAACCCACCTTTGTTTCCTGAAGGCGCAGCCAGTTTTCGTATTTCATGTAGGCGCTGCAGCCGTCGCCTATCAGGGAGCCGTCCTGGTGTACGTAAACCATCTTGCCGGTGACGTAACCCACGTCCGGGTCGTTGAAATTGCGGACCAGCATTCGCAGGGCCTGGGTATCCCACCGGGAGTTTGCGTCGGAAAACAGCAGGATTTCGCCAGTGGCGTTCTGGTTCAGGGTATTCAGGCCGGATGTTTTACCCTGCCTGGGTACCTGCCGGAACAGGCGAATGGAACAGGCGGCGTCTTTTGCGACTTTTTCTACGATCTGGTCTGTGCCGTCGTCAGACTCATCGGAAATTACCAGAATTTCAAGCTGGTTACCGGGGTAATCCAGTTCCAGCTTGTTTCTGAGGGTGTCTTCGATGTCTTTGGCTTCATTGTAGGCCGCGATGAGGATGGAGACTTTTGGCAGGTCGCGGTCTGATTTTTGCACCGGTTTCGGCCTGACCGAAGCGACAACTTTCACCGCCAGCGGATAGCCAAAGTAGATGTAAAACAGCAAAACTATCGAAAGCCAGAACACGAACTGCATCATGCAATCCCGCCTGCGGCTTTCAGCCCGCTGGGCTCCCGGGGCTCACCGCCCAGAACGCCCTGGGCGCGAAGTACGTTGCTCACGGTGGTGAATGGGAAATGGCCCAGCAGTTGGTCCAGCCTGTGTTCGCACACATCCAGGTTATTGTAATGCCGGAACCGGGAGAACCATTTAACGTCCAGCCGCGGCTGGCCTGGGTCAATTTCCCACGGGTGAAGGTAGAACACGAACGGCTGGCCCTGACGGTTGATGCTGCCCAGGCCCCAGCGGCTGAACCAGTAGGGAAACAATCGGAAATAGCCACCGCCGGCGATCGGCAGGGTGTAGCCGGGCAGTTTCAGGGTGCTGAGCGGAAACTCGGCCAGTTTATAACCCTTGTCCGTAGTGAGTGTGTGAGGCCAGCGGGGGGTGCCAGGCATGCCGTAGCGGTCGTGATGAACGGGGAATATTGAGGAATCCCAGGCGAACCCTTCCTCGGCCAGAATATCCAGTGCCCAGCGGCTTTCATTGGTAATGGAATAGCTTGCGGCCCGGTAGCCGGTAATGGGTTCACCGGTAATGTTTTCCAGGACGGCTTTGGAGCGCCGGGTTTCTTCGCGGAAAACCTCAGGGGTCTGGTTGTAGATAAGCTGGTGGCTGTAGCCGTGACTGGCAATTTCGTGGCCTTCTTTCCGGATCAGGCGAACCAGTTCGGGAGACTTTTCTGCAACCCAGCCCAGGGTAAAGAAGGTAGCCCTGGCCTTGTGACGGTCCAGCAGGCTGAGAATGCGCTGGGTGTTGGCTTCTACCCGGTATTCCATGGAATGCCAGTCTTCCCGGCGGACGGCTTCGGCCAGTGCGGCAACCTGGAAGTAGTCTTCAACATCAATGGTCAGGGCGTTTTCAATCGCGCTCATGGTCATCACATCCTTGCGGCGCCGGTTTACAGAAGCCTGTAGTCAACACTTAACTGCACCCAGTTCTCATCATAGGTCTGTGTTTCGATGTCGCTGTCGCGCTCATACCGGCCCACTCTTGCGGCCCACTCAAGGCGGCGCGAGGAGCGGTAGGTCAGGCCCAGATCAAGGCCGGTGGTCTGATAATCGGCTCGGTCTGCCTTGTAGGTCAGCAACTCATACTCGCCAGAGGCGACCGCGGACAGCTTTGGGGTCAGTCGTCTGGTATAACCGGCCCTTACCCCTGTTCCGTCCCGCCGGCCTCCGGCGACGGATCTCGCTCCCAGGTAGTCGGAGCGGTTGGCGAAGGCGGAGACAGACAAGGAATCACCGTTACTGAATATTTTGTCCAGGCCGGTTTCAATACTGGTGGCTTCAAGCGTGTTACTTTCTTCCAGCTCGAAAGTGAATTCATTGAAGCGAATGTCGTAATTCGATGCCCGGTCCGTGAACTCCCGGGAGGCCCTGAGATAGAGCGTTCCTCCGGAGTTCAGTGAGCGTGTAAGGTTCAGGTCACCCACCACCCCGCCTGAATTCTGCTCAAAACTCCCAAGTGTGGTATTTATTTCACTGACCCCCAGGGACCCACTCAATGCGGTTGTGGCCCAGCGCTTGCTATAGGTGCCACTGAGTGTGCTTCTTCGGATCTGCGCGCCGGTGTCAAGCTCCGCGTCGCTCACCGAAGCGGATAAACCGGCGGAAAAATCCGGCGAAAAAAGGTGGCTCCAGGCGATGGCGCCGATGAATCTGTCACTGTCTGGATAGGACAGAGTACTGTTATTATTTCTGTTCGGGTCTGAGAGGTCGTTATACTCTGTGTTCTCATAACTTGAGGATAACTGAACCGAATCCAGCAGTGACAGTTGCCAGAGATAGCTGGGCCCGGTTCGGAAGACATTTTTCCGGGTCCGGTTGTCGGGTGTGTTGCTCAGGCGACGGGTTCGGGTATATTCCCGGGTCTGGTTGTCGACTTCCCAGGAAAGACCCTGTGCAAGTTCACAGCTGCCTGTAATGCCTGCGTTAATTCCTGTTTGCGGCTCGTAGGTATTCTGCGAGTACACCGAATAGGATAATTCGCCGTTCGCGCTGGCAATACATTTTCCGGGATCGGTCTGGTAGTTGCCCCGTAAGGTAAACCGGTTTTCAATATCGCTCTGCTGTTGATCCGCCCTTCTGGCGATGTTGTCGCTGTATCTGGGCCCAAAGCCCACATACAGCTCCGGAGGTGTAGCCAGTGTAACCGGCGAGCTGGCCAGAAGGGCCAGCCCCAGCGAAGGCCGCAGCTTCGCGGCGAAAGACCTGAACGCCATTGCCTTAACCATTGATCACCGCACCCACAAATTTATCCGGATTGAACGCCAGGGCCGCATTCTCAATCTTGCCTGGCGTCAGCTTGCCGTGGGGGACCACCAGCATGCCGTAATCGCAAAGATCGGTCAGAATCCGTGCGTCCGGAGAGTCGGAAATGGGCGCCGTATCCAGCACAATGAAGCGATCTGGATAGCGGCGGCGGATGGCCTGCAGGAACTGCTTCATGCGAAATGAGGTAAAGAACTCCGCTGGCGTTTCGCGTTTGCTGCCTGCCGGTATCAGGCGCAGGCGTGGAATGCCCGTGGGATAGATAATCCGGCCGATGTCGTAGTCCGGGTCTTCCAGGAAGTCCGTCAGCCCGGTTTCGGCGGCCAGGTCCAACTGGGCGTGCAGTGAGGGGGCGCGCAGGTTGCAGTCGATGATCAGCGCGGTTTTGGACTGGTCAAAGGCAAATGCCGCTGCCAGGTTGAGGGCCATGAAAGAGGTTCCCGCACCTTCACAGGCGCCGCTGACCACCATGGTGAAGTTGTTGCCACCCGACAGTTCCAGCAGTTTGGTACGCAGGTGGCGAAACCGGTTGACGAGGGCCCGGTTTTGGGATTCCGGATAAATGATGCGCCGCTCGTCCATGTCGTCGCGGGTGAGCCGGCGGGGCTCCTGCATCTTGACGATCTGTTTGCTGATCACGTACTTGTCGACAGCACCGGGGCCCAACTCCAGGGAACTCGGTACCAGCATGCGGGAGTCATCCCAATGGGAGAAATCGTTGCCGTGCCCGCTATCGGAATCCGCACCCTGTTTCTTCAGATCGCCTGTGCGTTCCCTTGCCTTGAAATCCGCTCCACCGCTGTTGTTATCACGCGCCCGGGTACTGGTTTTCATCTCTTCCCTTTCCCTGTCCCGTTTTTGCTCTGTCATTAAATAACCCCCATCAGAGCAGCACCGGCAACACCGCCATAGGCAGCTACAACCAGCACGGCGCATACAGCGACGGAAACGGTTAAAAATCGGTCCCTGCGTTTCTCGTAGGGTGTTCGTACGTGGGGCATCTCTGCCAGCACGGGCAGGCCAATACCGTCTTCAAGCTGTTTCCGGGCCCGTACACGGGGGTCTATCTGCAGTGCGCCGGCCGCAAGGCCGAACGGGGCCAGGGCTCCGAGAATCAGGCCAGCGGAAGCAAACAGCTGGAACTGCGGGCCAACCGGGTCCAGGGGGAATTGAGCGGTTTCGTTGATGCGGAAATTCAGGCCCTGGCCTTCGATGTCCAGGTACATGGATACCCGGGCTTTTTCGCGGCGTCTGAGCAGGTCGTTGTAGATCTGTTCGTTGACCTCCATATCCCGTGTGAGCTCTGAATACTGTGTCTTGTTTTCCTGGATACGCGCCATCCGTTCTTCCTGCTCCGCGATCAGATTCTCAAGCGAATTGATGCGTGATTCCTGGGTGCGGATACTGGCGCGGGTTTTGGCAACTTCCGCGCTGATGTCCTGGTACAGAGGATTGACCAGTTGATCGCCTTCACTGGCAGCCAGGCCCAGTTCACCACTGAGGGCTGCCCTGTCCCGTTGTTTTTTCAGCTCGGCAATCTGTTCCTTCAGTACCACAATATCCGGGTAGGTGTCGTGGTACTGCAGCCGCAGTTCGTCAAGCTGGGTTTCCTTCTCGCGAATTCTGCGGGTGTAGGAATCTGCCGTTCTGGCCTGGCTGAGCATGGGTTGCACGTCGCCCAGTTGTGACTCCAGGGATTCGGCCCGCGCCATCAGTTCGGAGCGCTCCAGCTCGGCCAGTTCCAGTTCACGGCGCAGGTTCGCCATGCGGGCATTGGCTTCGCTTTCCGTTCCGTCAACATTCTCGGAGAGGAACTTCTTCAGTTTTTGTTCAACCCCGGCAAGTATGGACTCGTAATTCTTGACTTGCTTGTCGATGAAGTTGTAAGCGTTACGGCTTTCCTTGCGTTTGCTTTCCGAATTTTCGGATATAAACAGTTGCCCCAGGCGTTGCGCAATGCGGAAGGCCTGCATGGGCGACTCGGAGGTATAACCAATACTGAAATAGCGGTCACCACGGGGACGCACATTCATGTTAGTGCGAAGCATGCCGATTCTGCGCTCGAGTTCCTCGTCGGTCAGTTGGTCAGCATCCTGGCCGAAGATGTCCTTGTCTTTGGCAACCTTTGACATGACATCCCGGGACCAGAGCATTTCCCGGGCTACGGAGCTGCGCTCGCTGATCTCGGTGGTTACGGCACTGCCTTCCATCAGCGGGCGAATAATATTCTGGTCATCCACAAATATCACAACCTGAGACTCATACTTGTAAGGCCAGACAAACCCTGCCCCCAGTACGGCAAAACTGACAATTGTGAACAGGAAAAAGGCCAGCCACTTACGCGAGCGGACCTCTCTGATTATTTCCGAAGGAATCTGGTTTAATGGAAGTGCCATCTCTAATTACCTGTTGATAAACAGTTCCGCGCCGGCTTCAAACAGCGGTTGCAGCCAATCCTAGAAATTCCGTTCCGGCACGGTCAGGATATCCCCGGGTCGCAGGCGGTAATTGGTGGATACATCACCCTTGCTGAGAATGTCGTTGAGTCGAACGGGAATGGCCACCATCCTGTTGCCCAGTGAGCGGTACAACATGGCGTCGTTGAGGTTGGCAAAGGGGTTTGCACCGCCTGCGCTCAGCACCATGTCCAGGACCGTCATTCCGGACCTGTGGGGCACGGAGATGGGCTGGCTGACCGCGCCGGTTACCCGCACCCGGTTGTTGAATTCCTGGCTGCCCATGGACTTGACCACCACGGTTACCTGGGGTTCACGGATGTAGCTTTTAAGGCCTTCCTCGATTTCATTGGCGAGCTGTTCCGGCGTTTTACCGGTGGCCTGGACATCGCCAATAAGGGGCATGGATACCCTGCCGTCCGGGCGTACGGGAACGCCGATGCTGAGATCCGCATTACGCCAGACCGAGATCTGGATTTCATCCGTTGGGCCGAGCACATACTCCTCGACCCCCGTTGATGTCTGCAGGCTGAGAGCTTCGTTGATGTCTTCCTGAGACGATGGCTGAGGCCCGGCACAACCCGTTACAAACGCTACCGCCGTCACGGAGATCAGCAGTCCCCGCAGTGAATACTTCGATGACATTGTTATTCCTCTCTGATTCCGTGTCTGTTTCCGTGTCCCGGGGAGGGCAGGTCCCGAAACTACCTTGATCCTTTCTTGAACAGTACCACCTCTACTGTTTGAATTATAATCAATAAATCCAGCAACAGGCTTTGATTCTTGATGTAATAGAGGTCGTAACAAAGTTTTTCCCGCGTGTCTTCCTCGTTGCCCGCGTACGCAAAGCATAGCTGGGCCCAGCCGGTCAGGCCAGGCTTTACGCGATGGCGCTCACTGTAAAACGGTATCTTTTCAGACAGCTGCGCCACGAACACCGGCCGTTCGGGGCGCGGGCCCACGAAGGCCATGGTGCCATTGAGAACGTTAAAGATTTGCGGCAGTTCGTCGATCCGTAATTTTCGGATAACCTCACCCACCCGGGTTACCCGGGTGTCGTTTTTGCTGGCCCAGACTGCTCCATTTTTCTCAGCATCGTTAATCATGGAGCGGAATTTGTACACTTTGAAGACTCTGCCGTTAAGCCCTACCCGTTCCTGGCTATACAGCACCGGCGCCCTGAAGCCATCCTCTGCTTTTATGGCTATGACGGTAAGGATCATCAACGGCAAACTCACAAGCAGGAGCGTTGTTGCTGCCAGGATATCCAGTGATCGTTTACCAAATCCGAAGACCGACGAGACGGTAAAACCATCGGTAAAAACCAGCCAGCCCCGGGTGACCATTTCCAGCGCAACTTTACGACTCTCCCGCTCATAGAAAGTCATACCGTCAACAATTTTTACGCCCTCCATCTTGCATTCCAGCAGGTCTTCCATGGGCAGGCCCTTGCGGCGATCATCCACGGCTACCACAATTTCACTGACCGGGTTCTTGATGATGAATTGGTGAAGTGTGGTGGGAATGTTCAGCAGGTAGTCGTCGCGGATCTCAACCGGCTCGTCCGGCAGGGGGACAAACCCCATCAGGATGAACCCCTTGCGGTTCAATGGCGCTTTAAGGTCTTCGTGAATCTGCCTGGCGCGAAAGCCAGCACCCAGTACCAGCACCTTTCGTTTGAAGGCGTCCTTGCCCACCGTGTCGAAGAAGATTGAGCGCGCGATACCGATCAGGAAAAAGCCGAACACAGACCCTGTTGTCAAAACACCGCTTTCACCGAGGTACCACAACCAGTCTGCTGCCAGCAGGTAGGCAAAACCGTTTAAAGGAATGCTGATAATCAGCGCCATGATGGTGCGGAGCATCATGCCCGACATGCCCTCCTCCAGGCGCGACTGGTGAACACCAAGCGCCACCATCACCAAAAGGTTCATTGCCGAAAAGACAACCGCTGATGGCAACAGAAATCGCAGGTTTTCAAGGAAGAAGGAAAGGTCGCCGAAGTAGCGAAAAAATACCGTCAGGGCGAAGGCAAACGCCAGCAGCAAAAAATCAATCAGGCCGAGGATGACATACGGAAGATGGATGTAATGCCTGAACAATCTGACGTGGGCCACGCCAACTCCTTTTGCTGCTCACAACAATGAAACAACGCATCCAGTGCGTTTACATACAGCGTTATATGAACAGCAGTGTACTGTAAATTCCTGTAACTGCAACCAACGGCAAACAGAATGAGCGTGTCAGCCGTTCAGGGTGCGTTCAGAATGTAAAGAAAACTGACAACACACGGCGCCCGGGTTGTCAGTTTCTTCTCTGTATCAGGCGTTACGACCGCTTGCGCATGCGGGCCAGAAAAAGCCCCAGGAGACCGAGCCCAAGCAGCGCCAGGGTGCCGGGCTCCGGGACCGCAACGGTACCGACGGTTACGTTATCCAGGCCGTAGCCGTCATTCGGTTTATTGGAAAAGATGGACACGCCGCCAAGGCCTACCGAGTCAAAAATCGAGATGTAAAAAATCGTGCCGTTACCCAGGGCTGTTCCGAAGATGTCGTTGAAACTGAACCCCACGCCGCCAATCGAGAACCGGCCACCCGCATCGTTAGGATCTGTCATGTAGAACCCCATGGCATTGTAACCCGCAGCCGGCGAGATGCTCATTTCCCTGGCGTCCATGCTGTCCAGCCAGTTGTCACCGGATACCGGGTAGCGCCCGCTGAAAGGCGTTGTGCCTGCATCCAGAACGGCAAGGCCTTTCGTGCAGGTGTAACCGCCACTATCGCAAAGGCCGCCGGAACCCGGCACCGCGCTGGTAAAACTGCCGACACCCACCTGGGAGTTAATGGAAACTGACTGATCACCAGGGTTGTAAAAGGTATTGTTGTCGAACGTTTCGGTGAGATAGCCGCCGCTCAGGGTTGCCAGGAAGTTACTTTCGGCCTGGCCAGCGGCGGCTCCGCCCTGGGGGCTGACGGAAAGAATGGGTGCTGCGGAAACCCAGGAGCAGGCGCCAAAGAGTAGTCCGGTCGCAATAATGGCTGTTGCCTTGTTCATATCAGTACTCCGTTTCACTGATTAATTCGCCTTCGCCGGAGTACTGAAGGCACATTTCGCGCCACAATGATAACTGTTTAAATTTCAGCTTGTTATGAAACCCTTACCCACAAACTGTAAATTAAACCGACACCCACTGTTTCATATTCAGATCACAAAAAGCCCGACAAACTCATGCACTGGCGTGCCTTCCAGCGCTTTCTGATCCTTGCAGAGCTGGTAGATCCGGTCGCAACGCTGGCCAGGGAACCGGGTGGCAAGGTTGTTGTTGAATTTGTCTTCCAAGAGCGGAATCCCCTCCTTCCTGCGGCGACGGTGGCCGATGGGGTATTCAACCGCGACCTTGTCCGTGGCGCTGCCATCCCTGAAGAACACCTGAATGGCGTTGGCGATGGAGCGTTTGTCTTCTTCCAGGTACTCACGGGTATACCTTTCATCTTCCACCACTTCCATTTTCTCCCGAACCCGGTCGATAAGCGGATTGGCTTCGTGGAAGCTGTCTTCGTAGTGTTCCGCGGTGAGACTCCCAAAAATCAGCGGGACAGCCACCATGTACTGAAGGCAGTGATCCCTGTCGGCCGCGTTCGCAAGCCTGCCC
Organism: Marinobacter sp. SS8-8; assembly: GCF_030540945.1. Classification (NCBI taxonomy): domain Bacteria; kingdom Pseudomonadati; phylum Pseudomonadota; class Gammaproteobacteria; order Pseudomonadales; family Marinobacteraceae; genus Marinobacter; species Marinobacter sp. SS8-8. The sequence continues at coordinate 203,880 of NZ_JASSVN010000004.1, forward strand.
TGCTTGGAGATGATGCGGATGGCGGATTCGTGGGTGGTGATGACAATCCGGTCGATCTCGTCGAGTCGGTCTTTGACCTGGGGGTGCAGGGCTACTGCCGCTTCCGCCGCTGTCTGGGCGTGGAACTCCGCCGGGAAGGAGATCTTGAACAGGATGTTCTCCATCACGTAGGAGCCCAGTTCCTGGGGTAAAGAAAACTGACGCTTATCCTCGGGCTTTAACTTCTGATCTTTGTTGGTCTTGCTGAACAGCACATCATAGAAGCCCCATTGGGGGGCTGTCAGTGCGCTCGGAATGCCCATTTCTCCTCGCATGGCGATATCGGCCAATCGTACCGCGCGGGACGTGGCATCGCCTGCTGCCCAGGATTTCCGGGAGCCTGCATTGGGCGCGTGGCGGTAGGTTCGCAATGACTGGCCGTCTACCCAGGCGTGGGAAAGTGCCGACAGCAATTGCTCGCGGTTAGCGCCCATCAGTCTGGCGGTGACGGCCGTGGAGGCCACTTTGACCAGGACCACGTGGTCCAGCCCTACCCGGTTGAAGGAGTTTTCGAGCGCCAGCACACCCTGGATTTCATGGGCCATGATCATGGCCCCCAGCACGTCCTTCATGGTCAGCGGCTCTTTGCCTTCCGCCACCCTTTTCTGGGAAAGATGATCAGCAACCGCAAGAATACCCCCCAGGTTGTCGGACGGATGCCCCCACTCGGCAGCAAGCCAGGTGTCGTTGTAGTCCAGCCAGCGGATAAGGCAGCCAATATCCCAGGCCGCTTTCACCGGATCCAGCCGGAAGGAGGTTCCGGGAACGCGCGCGCCATGGGGCACTACCGTGCCTTCAACAATCGGGCCCAGGTGCTTTGTGCATTCGGGAAACCTGAGGGCCAACAGGCCGCAGCCCAGGGTATCCATCAGGCAGTTGCGGGCGGTCTCCCAGGCTTCCTTGCTTTTGATCCGGTAGCCGAGGGTGTAATCGGCAATCGTCTGCATGAGCTTGTCGTAGTCGGGGCGTTCGTTGAGATCAAATGTTGCTGACATGGCGGTGGCTCCTTCGGTTTTGGTGTCCTCTAACCACAGATTAGCGCACCCGACACCAACGCCAAAATACAGCGAGAAATGCCGGGCACCATTCGGTTCCGGGTCCCGGATCTGGTTTACCAACCAGGCCTGACTTGGTCTACTCAAACAAAAACCAGCGAGCCGTCATCAACAAAGGCTTAAAAACGCATAATGTTAAGCCTGAATTACACTTTTCTAAAGAATGTAAATAAAACTGACAACCAGAAAGCCGATATTTGTAGCATTTTATTTACACACTCTTGTGCACATCTGTTAATTTTAAATATCTGTTTACATCAACTACATCTTCCTAAAATAAATTTTTTATTTAGTTATAATTCAATAACTTATAAAATAGGTTCGAACCGAGCCCGACCTTGGTTAAATTGTTTTAATGAACAGGCCCCCGCCGCATTTCTCTATTTTTACTTCAACTGCTTGTTTGCACTTCAGTTCTTTAAAGTAAATCGTTTTCAAAGCCGTAATGGTACAACATGGTTTTGCCGACCTTATCTCGCCTATAATCTTCGCGCAATTAATGAACAACCCGTTAGCAAACGCTAACGAAGCATTCATGGAAGTTATCGATAACCCGTGGAAATACCAGTGACTCGCACCACCATCGAATCTGCCATTGACGAATGGGCCGCCATTCTGGGTGAATCCGGCGTCGTTGTGGCTGGCTCAGCAGAGTTTGGCGCCTCCACAATAGGAGCAAAACGCTCTATTCCGGCTGTGCTCCGCCCAGAGAACCAGGAGCAGGTCGCCGCGGTTCTTCAGGTTGCGCAACGCTGGCAGGTCGCGGTCTATCCCGTAAGCAGGGGCAATAACTGGGGCTATGGCAGTGCCAACCCGGTTGAAGACGGCTGCGTCATCCTTGATCTGAGCCGGCTTGACAGCATTTCCGGTTTTGATCCTGAAATGGGCGTTGTCACGGTTGGGCCCGGCGTAACCCAGGGTGCCCTGAGAGACTTCCTTGATAACCATGAGGGCGATTATCTCGTTCCGGTGACCGGCGCGGGCCCCACTTGCAGCATTCTTGGCAATGCGCTTGAGCGAGGTTACGGCATCACGCCGATTACCGACCATTTTGCGGCGGTGACAAAGATTGAAGCGATCCTGCCCGACGGCACCCTTTACCGGACGCCGCTCAGCGAGCTTGGCGGTGCGGAAGTGGACGGGCTTTTCAAATGGGGCCTGGGCCCTTATCTCGACGGGCTTTTCAGCCAGGGGAATTTCGGCGTGGTTGTGAATATGACCATCGCCCTTGCGCCAGCACCCGACACCGTGACCGCGTTTTTCTTTTCCACCAAAGACGACGCCAGGCTGGAAGCGCTGGTGCCCACCGTCAGGGCAGTGTTGCGAGCGCTCGGCGGTTCGGTTGTGGCGATTAACCTGCTCAACAGCCAACGCATGCTCTCGATGATGACGCCCTTCCCTGAAGACAGGGCCATTGATGGTGTTCTGCCGGCTCACGAAGTCGAAAATCTCGCCAACCGTCATGGCGTTCCTGCGTGGAGCGGGGTTGGTGCGATTTATGCCTCAAAGGAAGTTGCCCGAGCGGCCCGACGCACGCTACGGCGGCTTCTGGGCCCGGTAACCGACCGTCTCGTTTTTATCAACCGGCGAAAAGTTGACCTGGCGCGGACTATTGTCCGCATGCTACCCGGCAGGCTGGCAACACGGGTCCAGGGCATGGCGGATACACTCTCGGGGGCGCTGGAAATCATGCATGGCACCCCCAACGACGTTGCGCTGGCGCTGGCTTACTGGCGCTCGGGTACCCTGCCCGAGACCGGGCAGCCCAAAAACCCCGCACGGGATGGCTGTGGGCTTATATGGTTCGCACCGCTGGTTCCGATACGGGGGAAAGACGTTCGCCGCTATGTCGATATGATTGAACGAATTTGCCCGCAGTATGGTGTTAATCCGCTCATTACCTTGACGACAGTAAATGATCGCTGCTTCGACTCTACCGTTCCCCTTCTGTTTGATCGGGGTGACGCGAAGGCGACAGCGCGGGCGAATGACTGTTATCGCGCCCTGTACGAAGCCGGGCAGAAACAAGGCTTCCTGCCCTACCGCCTCAACATCGATGCGATGAGCACCCTGAATACCAGTGGCTCTACTTTCTCCAGACTGGCCAGTCAACTGAAAGCTGCGGTCGACCCCAATTTCATCCTGGCGCCGGGACGTTACGTGCCCGGGATCAAGCATTCCGAGGTCTGATGAGCGGTAACCTCGATACACCCGTAGTCCGCCGTCAAGTTTGGTTAAACGGCGTTTTCTTTCACTGCGACTATCGCCATAACAACCCCTGAGCGGGAAGGAATGAGGACCTGAAAATGAACACAGGGTTTGCACTTCGGCATGAAACAGAAAACACAGATAACCAACAAACTCACAAAGACGTCAGTACTATTTTCAACTCAGTATTCAAGGTCGAGTTGGCGACGTCTCCAGAGGTGGTTAACGAGGTCTTCGAACTTCGGTACCAGGTTTATTGTATTGACCGGCCTTTCGAGGACCCCGATTGCTTCGCTGATAAACGCGAGCACGATGCCTACGATCCGCGATCCGCACACGCGCTGATCCGGCACCGGATAACGGGAGACAGCGTTGCCACCGTTCGTCTCGTTATGACGGGCGACCACCCGGAAAACCTGGAACAGGGCGATTTTCCAATGGAAGGCCACTGCATCCACCGGATGGGCCAACAGGCACGGAACGCATTTGCAGCCGCACCCCGCGCGCAGATCGCAGAAATATCCCGGATGGCGGTCAGCCGGGAGTTTCGGCGCCGTCTCAACGAGGGCGAATCGGCCTCTGGCACCAGCGATTCTGTCTGCTACAGTGATTCGGAAAATGGCAAACGCGCCATGCCCTACATCAGCCTGGGGCTTTTCGCCGCGATTCTCCAGATGTCGGTCAGGCATGGCATCACCCACTGGATGGCGGTCATGGAGCCGGCACAGCTGCGCCTGTTAAAGCGGTTTGGTGTGGAGTTTGATCACGTGGGACCGGTGCTGGAGTATCACGGCCTCCGCCGCCCTGCCTTCACCGAGGCAGCGTCACTGATTGACGGTATCAGGAGGCGTCGTCCGGATGTCTGGTCGCTGATTACAGACGCCGGACGGTACCTGCCTGCAAAACCGAACTGAACCTGGCGATTTCGGCTTAGGGAAACGCTCGAACTGAAAAGGCCCCCGCTTGTTGGCGGGGGCCTTTATTCTACCGGCACTCTCATCTAAGCACTAAACTGCTCAGACGTTATGCCTTTGCTGCTTTTTTCCTGCGTGACAGGCCAAGTCCGGCGAGGCCCAGGCCCAACAACGCCAGGGTGCCTGGCTCAGGTACGCTAACCGGTGTAGCCTCGATACGGAACGAGGTCTCAAAAGAGTTGGGGCCGCCCTCAGGAGTCAGAAGACCAAGACATCCGTTAGCAGCCCCCGCAGCCGCACAGGCAGTATCAGGCAGCGTCATCAGCCCAGCGAGATCAAGGAACACCGAGTAGACGTAGCCCTCCATGGTGAACTGCTGTGGGGGAAGGGCGCCACCGGTATAGGGGCCCAAACCGTCAATGTCGGTCAGGGTGAAAATGTCACCGCAGGGCTGGGCTAATCCATCGGCACAGGACCCACTGCCCGGGTTGTTCGGCGTTTCCGTAAAGCGACTGTTGAAGGTAATCGAGGGCAGCACCTCGGTACTGCCAACACCCATCGGTGTAAGCGGATTCAGGGTGAGCGTGGAGGTCAGGTCAAACGTTAGCAGCGTATCAAAACTCGAACTGATGGTGTTGTTATTATGGGTAAATACGCCACCGCTTACGGGGCCCATATTGGTTTCAAGTTTTGGAAGCATACCATCCGTTGTGGAATCGACATCGGTAATCGAGACAGACGACCGACTCGCAGCTGTTGTTCCACCCCATGAAATCACATTTTCGTTGCTGGTATCCTGGGTACCGGGGTTGGTGCTCCCTTTATTAGTGAACGTTGCGTTCTCGAACTTGCTGTCGACCGTATAGTCCCATGTGTTAACCATCACCGCGCTGGCAGATGCCGCGCCCAGTGCCAAAGGCAGGACAAGCGTAGATAGAAGTGTTCTCTTTGATGCAGTGTTCATGGTTATCTCTCCTTGAATTGTGAACGCTGGCAGCTGGAATTCAGGCAAGCACGTCAGCGGTACACAGCAGTCTGCATCATCCATACCAAATATTTAAAATGAATACGTTTCAGTAACTTAAATTTTCAACCTGATGAATATGGAGATGCGGGTGTAAGTATCTTCGACATCGGATACACGTAGTTGCATCGCCTTCGGCGCCATGTGTTTTTTAGAGAGGTATTCAAATGGGATGATTTATAACAAAAACATTTAAATGGTTTTTTTATAGTTAATCCATGATTAAAAACACATTTGAACAGCCGACTGGCCTCAAAATTCGTAAAGTACGCTGACGCTGTACGATTTGCCAATACCGGCTGCCGCACCCAGAGACCCCTGAGTGCAACCGCAATATTCCCTCCACACTTTCAGAGGGTGTTCATCTCCAGACACGAGGCGCTTAGCGATAGCCACAGGAATGCTTTCGTCCTCTCCGGCGGAAAGTTCAGCCATCGCAACATCGGCATCCTGAATATCACACGCATCCTGTGCCATCTCAAGCAACTCTTGATACTCGGCATAGGGAATGACTGCGTATTCGGGTTTTCCCGATTTTTCAATAATCTGCACGCTCATTTATAAATATCTCCTCTGGCACCGACTTTCAATACCAGTAAAATCAGCTCACCATTGTCAGACCGAATCCCCAGGCACTTTCACCCAACCTTCCATTAACACCCTCGCACTGCGGCTCATGATGGCTTTGGTGGCGGTCCACTGGTTATTCACCAGACTGGCTTCTGCGCCAACCTGCAGGGTGCCGGACGGGTGACCGAAGGTCACTGAGGTGCGGTCGCCACCACCGGCGGCTTCATTCACCAGGGTTCCCGGAATGGCTGCAGCAGTAGCAATGGCTACGGCGGCTGTGCCCATCATGGCGTGATGGAGTTTGCCCATGGAGAGTGCCCGGACCAGTACATCCACATCCCCTTCCCCGATCTGTTTGCCGCTTGATGACACGTAATCGGAGGGTTTGGCCACGAAGGCGACTTTCGGGGTGTGCTGGCGATTGGCGGCTTCCTTGATGTTCTGGATCAGCCCCATCTTCGCGGCGCCGTGGGCGCGGATGGTTTCGAACATGGCCAGGGCTTTCGGATCGGAATTAATGTCGTCCTGGAGTTCGGTGCCCTTGTACCCGATGTCTTCGGCATTGACGAAGATGGTTGGTATGCCGGCATTGATCATGGTGGCGTCCAGGGTGCCCACGCCAGGCACCTCCAGGTCGTCCACCAGGTTGCCGGTGGGGAACATGGCGCCTTCGCCATCGGCCGGGTCCATGAATTCCACCTGGACTTCCGCCGCGGGGAAGGTGACGCCATCCAGTTCGAAATCGCCGGTTTCCTGTACTTCACCGTTGGTGATGGGCACGCGGGCGACGATGGTTTTCTTGATGTTGGCCTGCCAGATGCGCACGGTGCAGATGCCGTTTTCCGGAATTCGGTCTTTGGCAACGAAGCCACTGTTGATGGCGAAGGCACCTACGGCAGCGGTCAGGTTGCCGCAGTTACCGCTCCAGTCGACAAATGGCCTGTCAATCGAGACCTGGCCGAACAGGTAGTCGACATCGTGGTCCGGCCGGGTGGGCTCGGCCAGGATGACGGTTTTGCTGGTGCTGGAGGTAGCGCCGCCCATGCCGTCGATCTGTTTCTGGTAGGGGTCGGGGCTGCCGATCACGCGCAGCAGGAGCTTGTCCCGGGCTTCGCCTGGAGTCTGGCAGGGTTCTGGGAGGTCCTGAAGGCGGAAGAACACGCCTTTTGATGTACCGCCGCGCATGTAGGTGGCGGGGATTTTAATTTGGGGAGCGTGGGTCATTTTTCTGCTCTCTTGGTGAAGACGGGGTCAGATGAAAATTTCATCTGACCCCTTTGTCGATGCTATGGGTGCGGTGAACATGGGGTCAGAAGAAGGCTTTCTTCTGACCCCTTCTTCAACCCCGACCTCGGAGTTTGAAAATGGGGTCTGACCCCACGGGGTCAGACCCCTTGTTCACGCTGCGCCCTCGGACTGCAGGAAATCCTCGGCAAAACGCTGCAGTACGCCGCCAGCACTGTAGATAGACACTTCTTCGGCGGTGTCCAGGCGACAGGTCACTGGCACGTGTTCGGTGCTGCCGTTCTTGCGGTGGATCACCAGCGTCAGTTGGGCACGGGGCGCCGGGGTGCCTTCTACGTCGTAGGTTTCAGTGCCGTCCAGGGCGAGGGTCTTGCGTGTGGTGCCTTCTTCGAACTGCAGGGGTATGACGCCCATACCGATCAGGTTGGTGCGGTGAATCCGCTCAAAGCCTTCGGCCACAATCGCCTCAACACCGGCCAGAGCCACGCCCTTGGCGGCCCAGTCCCGGGAGGAGCCCTGTCCATAATCGGCGCCGGCGATGATGATCAGCGGCTGTTTGCGCTCCATGTAGGTTTCGATGGCTTCCCACATGCGGGTGACCTTGCCTTCCGGCTCGATCCGCGCCAGGGAACCCTGCTTCACGTTGCCGTTTTCGTCCCGGACCATTTCGTTGAACAGTTTCGGGTTGGCGAAGGTGGCACGCTGGGCCGTCAGGTGATCGCCCCGGTGGGTGGCGTAGGAGTTAAAGTCTTCCTCCGGCACGCCCATCTTGTGCAGGTATTCACCGGACGCACTGTTCATCAGGATGGCGTTGGACGGCGACAGGTGGTCCGTGGTGATGTTGTCCGGCAACACCGCCAGCGGGCGCATGCCCTTGAGGGCTTTCTCACCCACCATGCCACCTTCCCAGTACGGCGGGCGGCGGATGTAGGTGCTCTGCGGGCGCCATTCATACAGCGGGTTGGTGTTGGCCTGGGCATCCCGGGTGATGTCGAACATCGGGATGTAGGTGCTGCGGAACTGCTCGGGCTTGACGCTGGATTTCACGATGGCATCGATTTCCGCATCGTCCGGCCAGATATCCTTCAGGGTGACGGGGTTGCCGTCCTTGTCATAACCCAGGGCATCTTTCTCAATGTCGAAGCGGATGGTGCCGGCGATAGCGTAGGCAACCACCAGCGGCGGCGACGCCAGGAACGCCTGCTTGGCGTAGGGGTGAATCCGGCCGTCGAAGTTCCGGTTACCAGACAGTACCGCGGTTGAGTACAGGTCCCTGTCGATGATTTCCTGCTGGATTTTCGGGTCCAGGGCGCCGCTCATGCCGTTACAGGTGGTACAGGCAAAGGCGACCACACCGAAACCGAGGTTTTCCAGCTCGGGCAGTAGCCCGGATTCTTCGAGGTACATCTTGACCGTCTTGGAACCGGGCGCAAGCGAGGTTTTTACCCAGGGCTTGCGGGTCAGGCCCAGCTTGTTGGCGTTGCGGGCAATCAGTCCTGCCGCCACCATGTTGCGGGGGTTGCTGGTGTTGGTGCAGCTGGTGATGGCGGCAATGATCACCGCGCCATCCGGCATCTTGCCTTCTTCCTGTTCCCATTCACCGGCAATGCCGCGCTCTGCCAGCTCGGACGTGGGCAGGTGTGCGTGCGGGTTGGAAGGGCCGGCCAGGGTGCGGGTGACTCTGGACAGGTCAAACTTCAGCACACGCTCGTATTCGGCGTTTTTCATGCTGCCTGACCAAAGGCCGGTTTCTTTTGCGAACGTCTCTACCAGGGCAGCCTGATCGTCTTCACGGCCGGTCAGTTTCAGGTAATCGATGGTCTGGCCGTCAATGTAGAACATGGCCGCAGTGGCACCGTATTCCGGGGTCATGTTGGAGATGGTGGCACGGTCGCCTACAGTGAGGCTGTCAGCGCCTTCACCATAGAACTCGAGGTAGGCGCCAACCACGCGCTCCTTGCGCAGGAACTCGGTAATGGCCAGCACCATGTCCGTGCTGGTGATGCCGGGCTGAATTTTGCCGGTCAGCTCAACGCCGACGATATCCGGCAGGCGCATCATGGAGGCACGGCCCAGCATCACGCTCTCGGCTTCCAGGCCGCCCACGCCCACGGAAATGACACCCAGGGCATCCACCATCGGGGTGTGGCTGTCGGTGCCTACGCAGGTGTCCGGGTAAGCAACGCCATCACGAGCCTGCACCACCGGGGACATCTTCTCCAGGTTGATCTGGTGCATGATGCCGTTGCCGGGAGGAATCACATCCACGTTCTTGAACGCGGTCTTGGTCCAGTTGATGAAGTGGAAGCGGTCGTCGTTACGGCGATCTTCGATCTGGCGGTTCTTTTCGAAGGCATCTTTTTCGAAGCCCGCGTGCTCAACGGCCAGGGAGTGATCCACGATCAGCTGGGTGGGAACCACCGGGTTGACCTTGGCGGGGTCGCCGCCTTTCTCTGCAATGGCATCACGCAGGCCCGCCAGATCCACCAGTGCGGTCTGACCGAGGATGTCGTGGCAGACTACCCGTGCCGGGTACCAGGGGAAGTCCAGGTCGCGCTTGCGCTCGATCAACTGCTTGAGGGAATCCGCCAGCATCTCCGGATCGCAGCGGCGAACCAGTTGTTCCGCCAGGATCTTGGAGGTGTATGGGAGTTTGTCGTAGGCGCCGGCCTGGATGTCATTCACAGCCTGGCGGGTGTCGAAATAGTCCAGGTCGGTGCCTGGGAGATTCTTGCGGTATTCAGTGTTCATGGTCAGCAACTCGGTGATGTGGACATGGGGGTCTGACCCCGCACTGTGAACATGGGGTCTGACCCCACGGGGTCAGACCCCTTTTTCACGGCCGCTCGTCGATCGGCACCCACTTCGCATCCGCCGGGCCGGTGTAATCCGCGCTCGGGCGAATGATGCGGTTATTCTCGCGCTGCTCTTTGACGTGGGCGGTCCAGCCGGAGACGCGGGACATCACGAAGATCGGGGTGAAGAGTTCAGTCGGGATGCCCATGAAGTGATAGGCCGAGGCGTGGAAGAAATCGGCGTTACAGAACAGCTTCTTCTCGCGCCACATAACGGCTTCGCAGCGCTCGGATACCGGGTACAGCACAGTATCCCCCACTTCGTCCGCCAGCTTTTTGGACCACTGCTTGATAATGGCGTTGCGCGGGTCGGAATCCTTGTAGACCGCGTGACCGAAGCCCATGATCTTTTCTTTACGCTCCAGCATGCCCAACAGGCCTGCTTCGGCTTCGTCCGGGGTCTGGAACTTCTCGATCAGCGCCATGGCGGCTTCGTTGGCACCGCCGTGCAGCGGGCCTCGCAGGGTGCCGATGGCGCCGGTTACACAGCTGTGGATGTCGGACAGCGTGGAGGCGCACACACGAGCCGTAAAGGTAGAGGCATTGAATTCGTGCTCGGCGTAGAGGATCAGCGACACGTTCATTACACGCTCGTGCAGTTCACTGGGCTTCTTGCCGTGAAGCAACTCCAGGAAGTGCCCGCCGATGGAATCGACATCGCTGTCGGTTTCAATGCGCACGCCCTCGTGGGCGAAGCGGTACCAGTAAGTAATGATCGACGGGAAGATCGCCAGCATGCGGTCGATCTTGTCGTCCTGCTCGCTGAAGTCCTGTTCGGTTTCCAGGTTGCCCAGCATGGAGCAGCCGGTGCGCATCACGTCCATCGGGTGCGCGTTCTTGGGTATCTGCTCCAGCACGGTTTTCAGGGCAGCCGGCAGGCCCCGCAGGCTCTGGAGCTTTGTCTTGTAGGCAGCCAGCTCCTGGCGGTTCGGTAGTTTGCCACGCAGCAGCAGGTAGGCGATTTCCTCGAACTGGGCCTTTTCTGCCAGATCGGCGATGTCATAGCCGCGGTAAGTCAGGCCTGCGCCGCTCTTGCCGACGGTACACAGTGCGGTTTCACCAGCTACCTGGCCCCGAAGGCCGGCGCCGCTCAGTTTTTTTGCTTCAGCCATTGTTGTCTCCCCTCTATTATCAGGGGGCTGACCCAATCGGGTCTGACCCCATTTTCAGTCTTAAAAACGGGGTCAGAAGAAAGCGTTCTTCTGACCCCAATTTCAGCTCTAACATGGGGTCATGAAGGTGGGGTCAGATGAAAATTTCATCTGACCCCGTTTTCATCTGACCCCGTTTTCAGTCTTAACCCTTGCTCTGCTGGAACAGCTGGTCCAGCTTCTGTTCGAAATCGTGGTAGTTCAGGAAATCATACAGTTCCATCCGGGTCTGCATCAGGTCAACCACGTCTTTCTGGTCGCCCTTTTCCAGGATGTTCTGATACACCGTCAGGGCGGCCTTGTTCATGGCGCGGAAGGCGCTGAGCGGGTAAAGCACCATGTCAGCGCCGGCATTGGCCAGCTCTTTGCGGTTATACAGCGGCGTGGCGCCGAATTCGGTGATGTTTGCCAGGATGGGCGCATCCAGGGCTTCGGAGAACGCTTTGTAGTGTTCAAGCTCGGTGACCGCTTCAGCGAAGATGCCGTCCGCACCGGCTTCGATGCAGGCTTTGGCACGCTCGATGGCGGCTTCCAGGCCTTCTTTCTGGAAGGCATCGGTACGGGCCATGATGAAGAAGTCTTTGTCTTCACGGGCATCGACCGCGGCTTTGATACGGTCTACCATTTCTTCCTGGGAGACGATTTCCTTGTTCGGGCGGTGACCGCAACGTTTCTGGGCGACCTGGTCTTCAATATGGACCGCTGCTGCGCCGGCACGTTCCATTTCACGGATGGTGCGGCCGATATTGAAAGCGCCACCCCAGCCGGTGTCGATGTCGACCAGCAACGGAACGTCGGTGGCCGCGGTGATGCGGCGGACATCCTCAACCACATCATTCATGGAGGTCATGCCCAGATCCGGCAGGCCGTAGGAGGCGTTGGCCACGCCACCACCGGACAGGTAGATTGCCTGGTGACCGACTTTCTCGGCCATCATGGCGGCGTAGGCGTTGATGGTTCCCACGATCTGCAGGGGCTGGTTTTCTTTCAGGGCCTTGCGGAAACGGGCGCCCGGGCTGAGTTTGTTAGACATGGTGTTGGCCTCTCTTGGTTTTTTGTGAACTTGGGGTCAGACCCCTTTTTAGCCTGCTGATTTGGTGCGTGAAGTTGGGGTCTGACCCCGCGGGGTCAGACCCCTTTTTCAAACTCGGAGTTAGACCCTTCTTCACACTTCGAGTCAGACCCCTTTTTCAGATCGTCAGATCGCCTTCCTGGATTTTTTTCTCGATATTCAGGCGGGCGGCGTTTATGTGTCTTTTCATCAGGAACTCGGCGAGTTCGCCATCGCGCTGGGCAATGGCTTCGACGATACGCCGGTGTTCCCCCAGCGCCCTATGGGGGCGGCCGGTGAAGGTGCTTAACCGGTAACGGTACATCCGCACCATATAGTAAAGATCACCCAGTAGCATCTGGGCCAGTTTGGTGTTGCGGCTACCGGTGGCGATGCGGTGGTGGAAATCGTAATCGCCTTCAGCCTGGTAATACGCCTGGCCCTGGGCTTCCTCAATCATTTGTTCGTGGGTATCAAGGGTGCGCTGAAGGTCCGCAATTTCCTGGTCGGTCATGCGCTCGGCGGCCTGGCGTGCCGCCAAGCCCTCCATCACTTCCCGGATTCGGTAGAGTTCCATCAGCTCCGAGGCGCTCACCGAAACCACCTTTACCCCGGCGTGCGGGCGGCGTACCAGTAATCCACGGGATTCGAGTCGACCAAGGGCTTCCCTCAAAGGGCCACGGGTAAGATTGAAACGGGAACAGAGTTCCACTTCGCCGATTTTCTCGCCGGGGATGAGATCGCCTTTCACGATAGCCGTTTGAAGACAATCAAAGGCTTCGTCTGCGCGAGTGTAGGTTTGAATGATGGCTTCAGACATACTTTGTCAACAATAGTGACTGGAATTATCCGAAATTTACGCTTTAGAGACGATATTGTCAACAATCCATCGAACAAAGATTGATCATCGTGGATATGGCACCCTCACCTCCCCAGCACCACCCCGCGGCCACGGGGTTAACTTCCTGTTTCTCCATGCCATACACTTTCTTGCTCTGTCGGCACCATGTCCTGCTATCGCCAGGTTTCTGCCATTACCTGGTCGCCCGGCTTTAACTATTTTTGCTTAACAAGGTGATGCGCCAGCCCCTTCTGAGCCGCAACACGCCACCAGGGGTCCAACAGCTCCGCCCTCCGGGCGAGGCGGACATTTCGTGCCAGCGCCTGGTGAAGACGATTGGGCCTCGGGCGTACTACCCTTCTTCCACCGCTGTCGCGCCTGGCAGCACGGGCAATTGAGCGGTACCCATGTGTAGAGAAAGCACGGCAACGTGAGCAGCGTGAGCAGCGTGAGCAATCTTGCCCCTGAGCGCTTAGTTCTCCAACCCCATTAACATTCCTTGGAATAGTAATGGGGCACCTGCGGTCGGAGCATACTCAAGTGACAACGTCTTAAGGCTCGGGGGTCAGATCCCCATGGACAGCGAGAACCGCACGTCCGGATAATCGGGCATTGTCAGGGCCATGGTGGAGGCACGGATCATCCGGCCGACGCTGACGTTGGCCGTAAAGGCCCGGCCCTGCATCTTCAGTGAGACCTGGCCGGCGCTGGCGTTGCCGTGGCGGCCTGTCTGGGCCCCGTAATCGGGAATCCAGCCCTGCAGCACGGCAAAATTCACACTGGACAATACGCCGTCTACGTATGGCATGGGCCAAGCAGGGCTGGCAGTATCGAATCTCAGCCAGCCACCTCTGAACACAGAAATGGACTGACCATTGAAACCGGTAAGCATGGACGGGCCGGCGACCGTCAGGTATTCCGACGACGGGAGATCTTCATCCGCAAACTGATACCGTCCGTTCACCCGCCAGTTCCACTGGAACAGTTCATGCTCAATAGAAGCGGACACGGCGACCTTATAGAACTCCCTTTCGTCTACCATGTCATCACGCGACGGATAATCGGTTGCAAGGAATTCGCGGCCACTCAACGCCAATATCCGGGTGTTGGCAACCAGGCCGGCTCCCAGCTCACGACCTCCGTTTGCCTCCAGGCCAATGGACGAAAGTTGGTAACGCGATTCTGAGACCAGGCTGTCTTCCTTAAAAAATACGCTGTCTCGCCCCCGATGCCAGGCAATGCCATCAAAGGCCATGCCAAACCGGGAGAATAGCGGTCTGCTCGCCCCCAGACCGAACACACGGGATTCACTGCTGGCGTTAAAGCGGCGACCAGCATTGCTGGCAGCATACTCGTAACGGGATCTCCCCGCCTCGATCCGCAACTGATTCGCCCCTGCCGGGAAACGATAGCGGAATGACGCGGCACTGGAATCGGTCTCGTTCTTGTAGGACCGGCCATCACGGTAGTCGAACCCAATAGCATCACTCTCACCGAGCAGTCTGTCTGCGGCAACGCCCACAAAGCCATCGATGCCATCACTGTTCAGTTCCGTCTTGCCGGAAAACTTCAGCCGGGACCTCAACCAGTGTTCGCGCTCCTCCCGGAACGCGTCCACACTGCCGGCTAAATTGCTCGAATAGGGCTGCCAGCCATTGCGAAGCCACGAGCCGCCGTCTTCGGCGTAGAGAGGCTGACTGACTATGCACCACAACAGTGCAGTTAAAAATGGCGATTTCAATGTGATAAGGTCCTGCCAGATAGCGCCGGCCGCAGCCCAAAAGGAAAGCTGCTTAAGCTAAATAATTTTTCATACTAGGAATGTATTGCACCCGGGACGATAAATCCAGTGGCCGTTTCCAAAATTTACAAAGTGAATATGTCGATAATACAGCCACCTACTGATGCAATTGAAAGTTTTTTCTATTCAAATCAACAGACAATCCCGAAGGTGACATGGCGTCTTTTTTACCGATCTTTACATTTCAGTACCGGGGCCTCCATTCAGGCCAACAATCTGGTTACACTTGGCATACTTTATGAGTCCCCCTTCACGGACAACCGACTGGCAACAGGCGGTGACCCAAGCAAATATAAGGACAAGCGTTATGATCAAGAAGTGCCTGTTTCCCGTAGCCGGCTACGGTACCCGCTTCCTCCCGGCAACCAAGGCAATGCCCAAGGAAATCCTCCCGGTGGTGAATAAACCCCTGGTTCAGTATGGCGTTGAGGAAGCCGCCGAGGCCGGCATTCACGAGTTCGGCTTCGTAACCGGGCGAGGCAAGCGGGCTATCGAGGATCATTTCGACATCAGCTATGAGCTTGAGCACCAGATTGCAGGATCTGGCAAGGAGGATCTGCTGACATCCATCCGTGATCTGATCGATCACAACAGTTTCGCCTTTACCCGTCAGAATGAAATGAAGGGTCTGGGCCACGCCATACTCACCGGCCGCAATCTGGTGGGCGACAACCCGTTTGCGGTGGTTCTGGCAGACGACTTCTGTATCGGCCCCGAAGGGGGAGACGGTGTTCTGGCGCAGATGGTGAAGCTTTACAACCAGTTTCGCTGCTCTATCGTTGCCATTGAAGAGGTGCCTGCGGACGAAACCCACAAATACGGTGTGATTGCCGGCGAATCCATGAAAGATGGGCTTTACCGGATAACCGACATGGTTGAGAAGCCGGCTCCGGAAGACGCACCCAGCAACCTGGCCATTATCGGCCGCTACATTCTGACGCCGGACATTTTCGAGATTATCGAGCAAACGCCGGCTGGCAAGAACGGTGAAGTACAGATTACCGATGCCCTGCTGGAGCAGGCAAAAAAAGGTTGCGTGCTGGCTTACCAGTTCAAGGGTCGCCGTTTTGACTGCGGTAGCATCGATGGCTTTGTGGAAGCCACCAACTACGTTTACGAGAACATTTACAAGAAAGGCAAGTAAAAGCTCCGGGCCGGATGATCAGCGACCCAGAATCTGAAGAATCATTCGCCGGTTTTCCGCGGTTGTCCTGCGGAACCGGCGAAGCAGTTCCACCTCCTCTGCTGTCAGGTGCACCCGCTCAAGTTCTTCCTCCAGCTCATCCAGCGACAACAGCAGATCATCGCTTTTATCGAGGGCAATTCCAGGCAGTTCAAGTTGCCCGTCGTATTCAGGCTTGCCTGGCTCCCAGTGCTGAATGAATTGCAAGTGCTGCATAGCCATGTACCTCGTCATTCAAACCAGGACCCCAGCCCCGGTAAATGCCCTGCGAAGTGAATCAATCCGGAAATGTAACGCACAAACCGCTTAGCGCACAATCTGCCTGTACCGGATATAGCACTGCCAGCGCCGGGCACTGGCACAGCGGGCATGAAACTCAACGGCCCGGGAATGTGACCCGCCGCTCAATCCGGGCAGATTCTGTTCCATAAACCGGCCAGAATTTTGGTGTGCGCCGCAAAGCCCGTTATGTTTAGGGGCGCTGGAACAAGAAAGAGACCTGATGCATGACCCGAAAGGCGCTACTGCTTCTGACACTGGTATCCACCAGCGTGGTCGGGATGGGGTATATCCTGTCTGACAAGAATCGCCCTGCGTTTCGATGGTTGACTACCCTGGCCACCGGAGCGCCCTCCGCACCTGTGGAGAAAGCCGCCTCCACAGCCCCTGTCGTTTTACCCTCCACTGACCCGACGCCGAAGCCACCCTCAGGCAACGCCCTTGGCTTTATGCTGGCCAGTGTTGCCGAGCAGTACGAACAGTCTACTCGCTACCCTGCCTGGTCCATCCCGCTCAGCGACGCTCAGGCAACCGCCTACCAGGGCAATCGCTACGAGCCGGTCAGCCTCCCGCTGGAGGGTGATGGGCAATTTACCGTCACACTCGAGAAATACCGGTTCACCCGGGGCGAGACGATTCTTGTCGCCGCCGCCATCCAGGGCGCCCAGGTTGTTGGCCGCTCGCTCACAGCAACTCTTGAAAAGCCGGACAGCCGGCAGACTGTTGCCAGTATCACCCTGGAGCAAGCCGGCTCGGCGGGCTATTTTGAGGGAACGCTGGAGGCCAGCGAGGAGCCCGGAGAATACCGCCTGATCGTCGAGGCACGCCTGGACGCGCGGCCCGTTCGTCACGCATCACCGCTTACCATCGAGCCTTATCTCGGCGATTTCGGGGGGCTCGGCGAGCCTTACGTGAGTGACAACAACCTGATCATTCCGGTTAGGTTCTCGCCCGAGGAGCCTGGTTTCTATGCGCTCTCCGCCCAGTTGTACTCGGGTCAGCGGCCTGTCGCCCAGTTGCAGGTGGAGCAGCGGCTGGACGGCACATCAGACACCGTCAACCTCAAAGCCCACGGCACCGTGTTAGCCAACGAGACTGAGGCTGGTCAGTTCCAGCTGCGCCACATCCAGATACGCCAGCTGCCCGCCAGACCCGGCGACCGGACCAACTATGCGTTTGGGCCCAGGAAAGGCTACGTATTCACACCCCCGGATCTCGACAACCTGACGGATACGCCGGCGGTGAACCCTGAATCGGAACAACGGGCGGTGCTGCTCCGGCAGCTTGCCGACAAGTTCTGATCGCAGGGCCCCGGCCCTGCACCGGCTTGACCCCGGGTTGTACCGCCGAAATTGGCGGAGAAGCGTCTTTTCACAACAACAACTCAGCAAAGACGGAGCTAGCATGACAACAACAAAGATCGGAAGTGCCTGCAAAGCGGCCCTGGCGGTCGCCATCACCGGCAGCCTGTTTGCCGGAACCGCCCAGGCCCGGCTGGCCGGGCACAACGTAATCCTGGTGCACGGCTTCCAGCAGGAAGACCTGGCGAACCCTCCGGCAAACCTCCAGGAAGTCAAAGATGCCGGCGAGGACTACTGGCGAACCTTCTGGCTGTCCCGTGCCGAAGCCCGCATAGACTGGGGCAGCAATGGGCGAATCGAGGGTGGCATTGCCCAGCAGGCCTATGAGCAAGTTCGACAGATCAGCCAACAGGGCCTGTGTAATGACTATTGCGTCATCGTCTCTCACTCCACCGGCGACCTGGTTATCCGCTACCTGCTGGAAAACCAGGCCCGCTGGCTTCAGTCCGAAGGCCTGCAACCCCTGAAGATACTGGCAGCCCTGGACTACTCCGGTGCGGGCGGGGGTACCGAACTGGCGAACCTGGCAATGAGTCTTGCCTACAACGACAGCTGGTACAACTGGCCCCTGCGTGCAGCTGTGAAGGCATTCACCGGTATTGAACCCGAACCGGGCAAACTGGGTGTGGTGAACGACCTGCAAACCAACATGGCCCGCAACCTGGCTGTGAGCCCGAACTCGATTCCGCGGTTGCGTTTTGTTGCGGGTGGCTCCTCCTACGGTGGCATCACCAAGCCCTTTATTGCAGGAACCGACGACGGCGTGGTGCCTACACATTCGGCCTGCGGGGCCACCACGGCGGACGGGATCGATTCCTGCTCTTCGGGCATCAGCCTCGCCGGTAAGATTACCAGCCAGAATGGTCCTGATGGGCTTTACTACAATCACTACCCGGTACTGATGAATGAGGGCGTCA
Organism: Marinobacter sp. SS8-8; assembly: GCF_030540945.1. Classification (NCBI taxonomy): domain Bacteria; kingdom Pseudomonadati; phylum Pseudomonadota; class Gammaproteobacteria; order Pseudomonadales; family Marinobacteraceae; genus Marinobacter; species Marinobacter sp. SS8-8. The sequence continues at coordinate 222,374 of NZ_JASSVN010000004.1, forward strand.
CCCACAGCGGTGTGCTCGGGTCCGAAACCGGGAACATTTCGGTGCCGGTGGTGAACAACACCACGCTGAATGGCCTGCGGGTGGATTTCGCCAGCCGCACCTACAATCAACGGGCCTGGTGGCAATGGTGGGGGTCCGGTGACCGGTATATTGAGGTTCCGGGGTCAGACCAGACCGACATGTCCAACCTTGTATACAGCACTCTCAACAACTGAACCACTGAAACAACGGTTCAACAAGGCATACTGCGGCTCAGGGACGAGCCCTTCCGGTCTCGGTAGTTTTACCCATCTTTTCTTTTTGGTTCGCAAACTATACATTGGTGCGCTTCCCACTGACTCTCCGGTTGCCGGCAAAGCGATTACCCGATGTCTGACGCGCACAAATCCGATCTGTTACTGGTTGTGGTCACCCTGTTTGCGGCTATCAGCTGGATGTTTTCCAAAGAAGCGGTTCTGCTGATGCCTCCGCTGATGTTTATGGCAGCCAGGTTCCTGATTGCCGGCGGGATGCTCGCTTTCTTTGCCCGCCGCTCGCTGATGGCCCTCAGCCTGGATCAGGTTCGCCGCAGTATCGGTGTGGGCCTGGTGTTCGGCACCGCCATGACTTTCTGGGTAATGGGCCTGTTTCATGGCACCAGCCTGGGTGAAGGCGCGTTTCTGACCAGCCTGGGCGTTGTCATTGTGCCTGTCATTGCCCGGCTGGTATTTCTGGAAGCGCAGCCGCCAAGCACCTGGCTGGCAATACCCATCGCCGTTGCCGGTCTTGCCCTGCTCTCGCTGAAAAACGGTTTTCGGCCAGAAGCAGGCCAGGTCTTCTTCGTGATGGCGGCAACCATCTTCGCCCTGTATTTTACCCTCAACACCCGGGCTGCCAACCAGAGATCCGTGGTGAACCGGCTTGGCAAAACCGTGGAAAAGCACCGGGTGCCCGCCCTGCCCCTGACCGTATTGGCACTGTTGACGGTCGGCCTGCTGACCCTCACGGAATCCATGATTCTTGAGCAGTGGCAGCCAACCCTGAGCGAGCCGCACCCTCTGCTGGCCTGGTGGGTTGTGGCCAGCGCGGTGATAGGTACCGCCGGACGCTTCCTGATCCAGACCTATGCCCAGAGCCTGTCCGCAAACAGCCATGGCGTAGTGATTCTGGTCCTTGAGCCGGTCTGGGTGGCCCTGTTCGCCGCAGGCTGGTTTGGCGAGACCATGACAACAATCCAACTGGCCGGCTGCGGCCTGATTTTCGCAGCGTTGATCGTGAACCGCTGGGCCGTGCTGAGCCGAGTTATCAAGGCGAAACTTCGAAACCAGAAAACCGCATAAAAGTGGTTGACCAAGATCGGCGAAATCCGTATATTTCGTCCCCGTTGCAGGACACAGGACCATAGCTCAGTTGGTTAGAGCGCTACCTTGACATGGTAGAGGTCCCCAGTTCGAATCTGGGTGGTCCTACCAATGTTCAACAAAGTACATTGATCCTGCACTCTTCTTTGCAAACCTCCTCAATACCGACCTAACGCAGTACCAGCCTTAGCTGCTATTTTTCTTGTTCTTTGATCCCCATGCCTTCCTGTACAGCAAGCGACGTCGCCCTCATTTAGAAAGGGTGGATTACCGTTGCAACGGGCCAGCTCTGAGACTATAAGTGTTAGGGTCATTCCATGGATTCAATGCTTCAACACTAAGGAGCGGACCGGGCGTTTTGCAGGAAGCACCTCCCATCAAGTTTGTTGTCTGGTTATTCCCTGTGCCGGTGCTCTGAAGACTGAGCGAGGGGCACCGCTATGTTTCAACGCATTGTCGTACCGCTGGACGGCTCCTGTCTGGCTGAATGGGCGCTGCCTCATGCCATTAATCTGGCCAAGGCTCTCGACATAAAACTTGTGTTAATTCGCGTCCTGCGGCAGGAAAATGACAGTCACCATCACTACCCTGCCGACCCTGTCGCCTGGGATGCATTGCAGGCAGAGGCCGCCGCGTATCTCGACTCAGTGGCTTCAAGACTGGGTGCTCTGGGGCTGCAGCTCGAGACAGCCACACTGGAAGGCGAGCCGGTCGATCAAATCATCAGCTTTGCCAGGAAGGACGGTCAGACCCTGCTGGTAATGACCAGCCATGGCTTTGGGGGCATCAGCCACTGCATGCTCGGCAGCGTGGCCCACAAGTCCATCCTTCAGGCCCACGTGTCGTTTCTTTTGGTACGTGCATTGAGCGATCAGTGTAATCCCCTGCAGGAGTCCCATTACAACCGGATGACAGTTCCCCTCGATGGCAGCAGCCGGTCCGAGTGCGTCTTGCCCCTGGTTGAAATGCTCTCTCGCCATAATGAAAGCACTGTTGATCTGGTCTCCTTTGTACCCTCGCTTGGCCATCACTATCAGATTGCCAGGGACGATCCACGGCTCGATACAGTCAGGGAGCTCGAATCCGAATTCAGGGCCCGCATCGAGGAAAACCTGACACACATCGCAGACCGCTTGAAAAATGAGGGGCTTCATGTTCAGTCGAAGGTTGAGGTTCGGGACTCCCCGATATCGGCTCTCTGGGAAATGACCCGCAAGGGTCAGTCCGACCTGGTGGTGATGGCCGCCCATGGGAACACCTGCGTCAGCCATTGGCCGCTGGGCGCCCTGCCCCTCAATGCACTGGTCTATGGTGAAACCCCCTTGCTGGTCCTTCAGGATCTCGAACCCGATGCAATCGAACTCACCTTTACCGAAAAGTCCGCGCGTGAAGCCTGGGGGCACTGATGGCCCTAAACAACGAAAAAAGTCGGCGGCCGGATGGCAGCGTCGATGCCGGGGAGATGCTGGCCGACGCACCAGGTGCTCAGCAGAGCCCGTGGACAGCCATCGGGCCGGGCACACGCAAGGCTCACCGGGCACTGGGCGACACCCTGAGCCGCTATGCCCACCGGCTGGACCGAGTCCATCTTGAGCTCTATACCCTTAGAAACGATCTCTCCGCCGCAGCGCCCTGGATTGACTGGTATATTGACAACGAATATCTGATACGCCGGATTCTGCGCATGTTACAGCGGGACCTGTCGGCCGATTTTGTTGCTCATCTGCCCGTATTCGTGTCCGGGCCAATGGCCGGCCAGACCCGCGTTCAGGAAATCGCACGCGTGGCACTGGAGCGCTCGGAGCAACGGTTCGACGATAACGTCCTCGAGACTATGGTGCTGGAACAAAAAGGTACCGCCCCCCTGAACACAGCAGAACTCTGGGCGCTGCCGCTGCTTCTGCGTTACCAGGCCCTGATGCTGGTCATGGAGACGGTTCAGCGGCGATCAATTGACCTGGCCTCCCGTGACTCACACCGGGGCATGGTCGAAGTTGAAAGCCGTGACCTGGTGGCCGATGGCATCCTCACCCTGCACCGGATTGAGCGCACCAGTTGGCAAGAATTTTTCGAACGTACGTCCCAGGTTGAGGCCTTGCTCAGGCAGGACCCGGCAGGGGCCTACGGGCTTATGGATTTCAGTACCCGGAACCGCTACCGCACCCGGATTGAACAGCTGGCCCGACGCAGCAAAGCAGATGAACTTGCAGTCGCACGATGCGTGTTGAACCTCGCCCGGGACGCCAGCAAGGTGGAACAGGCATCCACACCTGCATCCGGTCACATCGGTTACTTCCTGCTCGGCGAGGGATATCGGATACTGGAGCGGCAGATCGATGTTCGTCCAGACCGGGTCAGCCGATCAAAGCGCTGGCTGGCTCGTCATCGCCAACCGCTCTATTTCGGCTGCCTGTCACTGACAGCGCTTATACTGTTTGCCATCCCCGCTGCCTACGCGTTCATCCGGGGCGGTCTCTGGCAGGCTCTACCGGTCACCCTGGTGGTGGCGGTACCCGCTTTGGTTCTGGCATCGATTCTGGTGAACTGGCTAGCCACTCTGACCGTGCCCGCAAGGGTTCTGCCCAAGCTCGACTTCACCGACGGCATTGATGCTGATCACAAGGCGGTCGTATGCATGGCCCTGCTCATCGCCAGGAAAGAGGACGTTCAGAGCGCCATTGACCAGCTTGAGCGTCATTACCTTGCCAATCCAGACAACCAATTGCGTTTTGGCTTGCTCACCGGCCTGTTCGACGCCACCGAAGAAATCACGCCGCGGGACAAGGGGCTGCTGGCCCGGTTGCGAGCAGGCATTGGGTTGTTGAACGAACATTACAGCGATGATGGCCACGCCCCGTTTTTCTGGATGCACCGGGCCCGAAGGCTCAACCCGCAAGACGCCATCTGGATGGAGTGGGAGCGTAAGCGCGGCAAGCTCAAGGAATTTAATCACTACATACTGACCGGTGAACGCGGCTCTTTCACCGACGTGGCGGGTGATGTCGAGTGGCTGCGACAGGCGCGGTACGTCATTACCCTGGACGCCGATACCTTGCTGCCTGTAGACGGGGCGCGGCGTCTGGTTGGCACCATTGCCCATCCGCTGAACCAACCGGTATGGGATGAAGAAACCGGCGAGATCCGCTCCGGTTACAGCATTCTGCAGCCCCGTGTTGAAATCAATCCCATGACCGCTACCCGCAATATTTTCACCCGAATCTTTTCCGGTGACCGGGGCCTGGACCTTTACACCCTGGCCGTCTCGGATGCCTACCAGGACCTGTTCGGCGAGGGCATTTTCACGGGCAAGGGGCTCTACCAAGTAGCCGCGTTCGAGACCAGCCTGCGCAATGCGGTGCCGGAAGGCTCCGTACTCAGCCACGACCTTTTCGAGGGCATTCACGGGCGCACCGCACTGGTCAGCGACATTGTCATGTACGAGGAGTATCCGCCCGAATACCTGTCGTTCGGTCGGCGACTGCATCGATGGATACGCGGGGACTGGCAGCTGTTGCCCTGGCTGTGGCCAACTGTTCCGACGGAAACCGGTGAGCGCATACCCAACCGACTGTCCGGGTTACACCGGTGGCAGCTGGCTCACAACCTGCTGCGCAGTCTTCAGGCGCCCTGGCTTTTGCTGCTGCTGTTAATGGGCTGGTTTGCGCTTCCCGGCTCACCGCTTCACTGGACGGCTCTGGCCATGCTCACCCTGCTGGTCCCAAGTTTAACGGGTTTCGTTGGGCTGGCCCATGCCACCGTCCGCAGGCGGCGGGCAGCGCAGCAGATTCAGAACCTGAAGGGCGATCTGAAACGATGGCTGCTCGTTGTCGCCTTTCTGCCCCAGGAAGCCGCACTCACCCTGGATGCCGTGATTCGCTCGGTGTACCGCAGCCGCGTCAGTCACCGGCGCCTGCTGGAATGGACACCGGCAGCTTTGGAGGCCGGGCGCACCGGCACGTCCACGCCATGGAAATATTGGCGCGCCATGTGGGCAGGACCGGTCAGCGCGCTGGTCATTACACCACTGCTGGCCGCCAGTACACCCATGACGCTGATCTACGCCATCCCCATTCTGCTGCTCTGGCTGGCGTCACCGCAGTTGGCCTTCCTGGCTCGCCGGGACCGAAAACCGCCGATGGAAAAAATCCGTGCCGAAGACCGGACACACCTGAGAAGACTGGCGCGCCGCACCTGGTATTTTTTTGAACGGTTTGTCGGGCCGGAAGATCACTGGCTGCCTCCTGACCACTTCCAGGAGGAGCCCAAGGGTGTCGTTGCTCATCGCACCTCACCCACCAACATCGGCTTGCTTCTGGTCAGCAACCTGACAGCCTATGACATGGGTTATGTGGATGCGCAAGAACTGGTCATCCGCTCGCGCAACACGCTGCGCTCCATGGAAAGCCTGCCAAGTTTCCGAGGCCATATCCATAACTGGTGCGACACCCATCACCTCACAACCCTGCCGCCAGCGTATGTGTCGACCGTGGATAGCGGCAACCTCCTCGGTTCTCTGCTGGCGCTGAAGCAGGGGCTGGCGGGACTTGAGGACGATCCTGTCTGGCGCTTCAACCAGTTTGAGGGGCTGCTCGATGCGATCGGCGTGCTTGAGGACTCGCTCCAGGATCACCCGGGAACAGCCCCAAGGCGACACCTTGCCAGGGCGCTGGTGGACATTCGCAAACGGGTCATTGATGTCCGCCTCGCGCCCCGGCAATGGCCCGACTTGATTGAGACACTTGCAAACCGCCTGGTCAAGGGCCTGGACCCGGCTGTGCAGGGCGTTTTGCTCGAAACCCCATCGCTGCCACCGGAGGTTTTGGCCGACATGCGGCTTTGGCTGGAGCGGTCACACCATCACCTCGAACGCATGTTTCAGTGCCGGGATCAGTTTCTGCCCTGGTGGTCGGCACTGGACACCTGGCCAACGGTCAACAAGGGTGAGCTGACGCCCGAGCAATATGAAGCCTGGCTGTCACTGGAGCAGTCACTCCTGCAACCCCCGACCTTCCATGGGCTGACCACGATGGAGTCGCGGCTTCAGCCTTTGATTGACCAGCTCACGGACCCCCGCCAGGACGGAGCTTTGACTACCAGCCTGCAGCGTTGGCTACAACCTCTTTCAGGCCACATCAGAAAAGCGGGCGAGGCCGCCAGTTCCCTGCTTGTGACGGCCCAGCAGCTGGCCGATACCTGCGAGAACTGGTTCGCCAATACCGATATGACCTTCCTCTACGACCGGGAAAAAAAGGTGTTCCGCATTGGGTACAACGTGGACCTAGGCAAACTGGACGACAACGCTTACGATCTTCTTGCCTCGGAAGCCCGTCTGGCCAGCTTTCTGGCCATCGCCAAAGGCGATGTTTCCGCCCATCACTGGGTCCACCTCGGCCGGCCGCTGACCCGCGAGCAAGGGCAGCCATTGTTGCTGTCCTGGAGCGGTACGATGTTTGAGTACCTGATGCCCCAGCTGTTGATGCGAGAGCCGGCAACAACACTGCTCGGTCTGAGTGCCCGGGGCGCCATTGACCACCAGATCCGCTATGCCACGAGCCGGGGCCTGCCCTGGGGCATCTCCGAATCGGGCTACTACCTGCTGGACGGCGCCCAGAACTACGCCTACCACGCTTTCGGGGTGCCGGAACTGTCGCTTCGAAGCAACAAGGGAATCGAGGATTGGGTTATCGCGCCCTACGCAACCTTTCTGGCCCTGTTCTGGCGACCAAAAGCCGCCTTCGACAATCTCCGGCACCTGGAGAAACTGGGCATGCTGGGGCGTTATGGCTTCTTCGAAGCGCTGGATTACACCGAACGCCGGATGGATGTGGGCAGCTCATACAGCATCGTGCGCAGCTACATGGCCCACCATCATGGCATGTCGCTGATCAGTCTGGGTATATCCCTGAGTCCGCAACATGCGATATCGCGATTTTCACGGGACCCGCGGGTCCAGGCCTGCGAACTCTTCCTGCAGGAACGGGTCGATCTGGATGCAGACATCGAATACCCGACCCACAGCGAGGAAGAAGTCAGCGTCAGAGGCACTCAGGAAGCCCCTGCCATCACTCCCTGGGAAATTCCGTTGGATAGCCCGACACCACGGGTTCATCTGCTGTCCAATGGCCGGCTGAACGTCCTGGCGTCGAGCTGGGGTGGCGGTGGCACCCACTGGAATTCGGACGCCATTACCCGCTGGCGGCCAGACAGCACCCTGGAGCGATGGGGAAACTGGCTCTATGTTCAGGATCTCGACAGCCGCGATATCTGGTCCATTCCACGAGCGCCGGTGAAGGGCATGGGCCTCCGGGAGCATGTGCGTTTCCATAGTCATTGCGCCGAGTACCAGCGCCACGACCAAAGCCTGATACAAACGCTCGAAATAACGGTGTCACCCTGGCACGACGTTGAATTACGACGCATCACGATCACCAATCACGGCGATCAGTCGCGACACCTGAGATTCACCAGTTACGCAGAAATTGTGTTGGCCGACCCCCGCGCCGATAGCCAGCATCCGGCCTTCGGCAACCTTTTCGTTCATTCCGACTATGTATCTGCCCGTTCACTGCTGCTGTTCGAGCGTCGCACCAGGGACCCGGATGACCAGGCACCGGTGGTGGGTGAGGTCATTATGGGCCTGTCCGGTGTGCTGACACCCGATGCCATGGAAACGGACCGGGCTGCCTTCCTCGGTCGCGGCGGTTCCATCGCTCATCCGCGGGCACTGGAAGCAGGCAAGGTTTTGTCCGGCTCGCTGGGATACACCCTCGATCCGGTTGCCGTCTTGCAGAAAACCATCCACATCAAACCCGGAACATCCGTCCAGCTCGCCTTTCTGCGCATTGTCGGAGACAGCCGCGACGATGTGCTGGCAACCGCCACACGATTTGCTTACTGGCCGCGCGTTCAGCGAACCTTCGACGAGGGTCAGGCCCAGGCCAGTCGGGATCTCTGGCGCAGCAAGCTCAGCAGCGACGAATTCCGTACCCTGACTGCCGTAACGTCCGCGTTGCTGTATAACCAACCGAAACTTCGGGCGCCGGTACCGGTACTGACGGAAAACCGGCTTCAGCAGGCCAACCTATGGGGTGTGGGCATCTCCGGCGACTTCCCCATTGTGGTGGTACAAATCGGTCGTGAGGCGGATCTCGAAACCGCCCACCTGCTGCTGAAAATCCACTCGTTCTGGCGCAAACGCAACTTCAAGGTTGACCTGATCCTGCTGAATACCGGGGACACTGGTTACGAGGGCACCACACAAGATACCGTCCGGCGGTTGCTGGCCCAGCACAGTGCCGAGCCTTTTGTCGGCAGCCGGGGCGGCGTTTTCCCGCTCACTGCCGATGCACTGAGTAAGGAAGAAGTGGTTCTGTTACAAACTGCCGCAAAGGTGATGCTGGATGCCACATCCGCGTCGCTATCGCACGCGCTCGATATGCTGGAGCACGGTGAGTCCCCTCTGCCAAGATTGCGGGTGCGGCCGTTCGATGCCCTGCCACCGATCACTTCGCAGTCGCTCCCGCCCCTGCCACCTCTGCGTTTCGATAACGGCCATGGCGGCTTCACCACCGATGGCCGGGAATACATAATCACCGTCAGTCATCGTACGCCGACACCAGCACCCTGGATCAACGTGCTTGCCAACCCGGCATTCGGCTCGATCCTGTCGGAATCCGGCGGCGGCTTCAGCTGGCACCAGAACAGCGGAGAAAACCGGCTGACGCCCTGGCGCAACGACCCCACTCTGGATGAGCCGGGCGAGTGCCTTTACCTCCGGGATGAGGAGACCGGCGCCGTGTGGGCACCGACCTCCAGCCCGGTGCCCCATGAGTCCACTTACCGAGTCAGCCATGGCGCCGGTTATACCCGCTTTGAACATATCCGCCATGACATCGGGAGCCGGATGACCGTCTTTGTGCCGCCCGACGACCCACTCAAGATCGTCCAGGTAACCCTTGGCAACCGCTCGGACCGGCAGCGGCGCCTGACGCTGACTTACTACGCAGAATGGGTTCTGGGCACCCGCCGGGAAGAGACCGGCCAGTATATCCAGCCGGCTTTCCTTGCCGAGCAGCGTGCACTGATCGCAGCCAACCCCTATAACCCCGACTGGCCCGAACAAATCGCCTTTCTCGCTACCGACACTCCCGTCCACGGCTACACCACCGACCGCAGCGAATTCCTGGATCGCCAGCGCGGTCTTGAAAAGCCGGCCGCTTTAAAGCGAGTGGGTTTGACCAACCGCGTTGAACCGGGACGTGATCCCTGTGCCGCGCTTCAGGTGTATGTGGATCTGCCGGCATCCGGCGAGCAGACTGTGACCTTCTTCCTTGGCGCCGAAAACAATTTTGATGCCGCCCTGACACTGCTGAACCAGTACCAGAAGCCTGACGCCGTCGCCAATGCATGGGAGGCCACCAACCAATACTGGGACCAGGCCCTGGGCGCGCTGACATTATCCTGCCCGGATGACAGTGTTGCCTTCATTTTCAATCGCTGGCTGCTCTACCAGACCCTGGCCTGCCGTATCCACGGTCGCAGTGGCCTGTACCAGTCCAGCGGCGCGTTCGGTTTCCGCGATCAACTGCAGGACTCCATGGCCACGCTGCATGCCCGCCCGGATGTCTGCCGTGCCCAGATTCTTGCCGCCGCCGCCCGCCAATTCCCCGAAGGCGATGTTCTGCACTGGTGGCATCCGCCTCACGCGCGGGGTGTTCGCACGCGGATTTCCGACGACCTGGTCTGGTTGCCCCTGGTGGTCAGCAAATATCTGGAAACAACCGGTGACACCGGGCTTCTGGACGAACCCGTACCCTGGCTTGTGGGGGATCCGCTGGCCGACAACGAGGCGGAACGGTATGCGCAGTTTGAGCCTTCAACGGCCACCAGTTCGTTGTACGACCACTGTTTGCGGGTACTGGAGCGTGCTGACCGTCTAGGTCCCCATGGGCTGCCGCTGATTGGTGGCGGGGACTGGAACGACGGCATGAATCGAGTTGGCCTGGGTGGACACGGCGAAAGTGTCTGGATGGGCTGGTTCCTGATTCAGACCCTGCAGCGCTTCGCGCAGGTCTGTTCCGGCCGGGGCGATGAGGCCACGGCGAACAATCTCAGCGCCCGGGCAGCCGGTCTGGCCAATGCCCTTCATCAGCAGGCCTGGGACGGAGACTGGTATCGGCGGGCTTACTACGACGACCAGACCCCGATGGGCTCCGCGGGGCAGAAAGCCTGCGAGATTGATTCCATTCCTCAGTCCTGGGCGGTTTTATCCGGCGCTGCCGAACCCGACCGTACCCGACGCGCCATGACATCAGTCTGGGAGAGACTGGTCAGGACGGACCCGGGCCAGGTGCTTCTGTTTACGCCTCCGTTCACCGGCCGGGGCCAGGGCCAGCCTGACCCCGGCTATATCGCCGCCTATCCACCGGGTGTGCGTGAAAATGGCGGTCAGTATACCCACGCAGCCTGTTGGGTTGGGCTGGCATTCGCTGCCCTGGGCGATGCTGAGCGCGCCAGCGCTGTGCTGGACTGCCTGAACCCGGTCAGACACGGGGATTCCGCAGAGCGGATCGGGCACTATCAGGTGGAACCCTACGTGCTGGCTGCCGACATCTACGGCGAGCCTCCCCATGTCGGGCGCGGTGGCTGGACCTGGTACACCGGCTCCGCCGGCTGGCTCTACCGTTTTATTCTCGAAGGCATTCTCGGAATCCGGCGCGTGGGTAAAAGCCTGCAGGTGTCGCCATGCCTGCCGCCACACTGGCCGGGGTACACCCTGGACTACCGATTCGGCAAGAGCGTTTACCACATCAGGGTACAACGCCGCACCGAATCAACGTCCGACATCGACGGGCCCGGTTGTATTGCACTTAAGGATGATGGGGCCGAGCATACAGTCGTGATTGATGTCTGACGCGCGGTGGGCACCGACCTTATATTTCAATCACCTGTGTAGTCAGACTCTGTAAAAATCCCGATACCAGTCCACAAAGTTGGCAACCCCTTCGTCAACCGTGGTTGACGGCTTGTAGCCCACATCTGCGATCAGGTCATCGACGTTAGCGTAGGTCGCTGGCACGTCACCGGGCTGCAGGGGCAACAGGTTCTTTTCGGCTTTCTTCCCCACTCTTTCTTCAATAATCTCGATAAAGCGAGACAGCTCCACCGGGTTGTTACTGCCAATGTTGTACAGGCGATAAGGTGCTTTGCTCGTGCCCGGATCAGGGGTTTCGCCACTCCAGCCCTGGTTTGGCTCGGCCACGTGATCCAGGGTGCGGATCACGCCCTCCACGATGTCATCAATGTAGGTGAAATCCCGGCGGTGGTGGCCGTGATTGAAGACATCGATGGGCTCGCCAGCCAGAATTTTCCTGGTAAAGATAAACAGCGCCATATCCGGCCGACCCCAGGGGCCGTAGACCGTGAAGAACCGGAGGCCGGTGGTCGGCAGGTTGTACAGATGGCTGTAGGTGTGTGCCATGAGCTCGTTGGCCTTCTTGGAGGCTGCGTAGAGACTCAGGGGGTGGTCCACATTGTCATGCACCGAGAAGGGCATGGTCTCGTTGGCACCGTACACGGAGCTGCTGGAGGCGTACACCAGGTGTTTCACACCGTTGTGACGGCAGCCCTCGAGGATGTTCATGAAGCCAACCAGATTGGCGTCCACATAGGCGTTCGGATTGTCGATGGAGTAACGCACCCCGGCCTGCGCCGCCATGTGCACCACCCGCTCCGGCCTGTGCCTGACAAAGAGCGCTTCCATGGCGGCCCGGTCAGACACATCCTCGCGGACTTCGGTAAAGCCCGCTTTGCTGGTCAGCCGTTCCAGGCGAGCTTCCTTCAGGTTCACATCGTAATAGTCATTGACGTTATCAACGCCAATGACTTCATCACCCCTGTCCAGCAGTCGGTGAGCCAGGTGTGACCCAATAAAGCCCGCAGTACCGGTTACGAGAATCTTCAAGCGTCTCTCCTTTGAACGAAAGGCCGGCCTTAGAATGAAACGCCCGCACTCACAAACGGCCCGCCGATTTCCACATCCAGCCGGTCGTTGCCGTCTTCGTAATCAATGGACATCTGGCGATAGCCGGCCCGGAACCGCAGAAGTGCTATTTCATACTGGCCGTAGACGTTGAAATCGAGCAGCGAATCGCCGCCATAGCTGATGAAGTTGCCTTCCGTGCCCACCGATACGCCGGTGAACGGCAGGTCGAAGCGGGCAGCAAGGTAGCCCATGGGGATAACGGCATCAACGCTGGTTTCGCTGGTGGCCAGGCCATTTACTTCCTGCACTGTGAGATCACCGGCAAGATCACGGGCGGTCAGGCCTAGATCCAGGTTAACCCAGTTATCGAGTACTTCGTAATACAGGGTCAGGTCCAGTTGCTCAAGGTCGAAATCGGATTGGACCCGGGCATTGCCGGGTATGTCAATAAAGCCCGAAGTACCCAGTTCACCACGGCCACTCTGTTCAACCAGCGTGTAGTTTAACCGGATATTCGGCAATACCGGAACCGGATGCTCCAGGTACAGCGAGGCGTTGGCAGTGGAATCGCCGCCCAGGTTCAGGTCGTTTTCGACATCGACCACGTCGTTGTTCGTCGCAGCCTTACCGGACAGATCGGAATCCCAGTAACTTACACTGGCACCCAGACCAACCACGTCCGCCTGGGACAAAGGCGCCACCAGAATCAGTGAACCGCCCACAGCAAGCATCAGTTTACGCATGACCCACCTTTCTATTTTGTTGTCAGTTTCAATCAGTCGAACCGGATTCCCAGACGGCGCCCGACTTCCTCGTAGCTCTCGATAACCTCGCCCAGGCCCTGGCGAAAGCGGTCCTTGTCCATTTTCCTGCGGGTTTCCCTGTCCCAGATCCGGCAACCGTCCGGACTGAACTCATCCCCCAGTAAGATCTTCCCTTCACTGCGACCGAATTCCAGCTTGTAGTCCACCAACAGCATACCGGCGTCGTCAAACAGGGCCTTGAGCACATCGTTCACCCTGTAGGTGAGCTCTTTCATCTGAGCCAGTTCATCGGCTGTTGCCCAGCCAAAACTGATCGCCAATGACTCGTTGACCATCGGGTCATGAAGCGCATCGTTCTTGAGAAACAGCTCGTAGGTGGGCGGGGTCAACGCCTGGCCCTCTTCCACACCCAGGCGCCGACACAGACTGCCGGCGGAGATGTTGCGAACCACACACTCAACCGGAATCATGTCCAGTTTTTTTACCAGGGATTCGGTGGAAGACAGCAGCCCTTCGAAATGAGTAGGCACGCCCGCTGCTTCCAGCTTTTCCATGATGAACGCATTGAACCTGTTGTTCACCATGCCCTTGCGGTTCAGCTGTTCCTTTTTTTCGCCATCAAAGGCAGAGGTATCATCACGGAATACCATCACGAACCGTTCAGGGTCGTCAGTACGGTAGACGGATTTCGCCTTGCCGGCATAGAGTTCTTCACGTTTTTCCATCAGGAGTCTCCGAAAAGCGGTCGCATCAGGTGGCCGCTTTCTGAATCAGTATAGGTAATCGAACAGTTGCGTGAGCAGATCCGACGTTGACCGGCTGCCCGTGTAATCCGGCAGGCGCTCGGCAGAAATGACAATTGCATCATCACGCTGGCTCAGGTTCACAGTGTGGCTATGCCTGGGGGCTTCCTTGTCACGGAACCAACTGAACCAGCCCGGACTGCGCTCATCTTCGGTACGGAAATCAACCTGGAACCACCCTTCAGTGCGGTTCAGGTCTACAACCGGGATGCCGGAATCCGTAAGCGCGCGACTGACTTCCGCCCAGGCGCGGCCGTAGTCCAGCTCCACACGGATAGCAATGGCCTCTTCATTCTCCAAGATCAGGCGGACCACAGGATCCCTGGCCATCCCTGATGCGGCACGGGAAAAGGATTTGCTCTCTTCCCGCACCCTGAGAAATTCGCCCATGTCCGCCAGCAGGCGTTTCTGCAAGGCCAGAGCCTGCTCCGGAGGATCGGATGCGCCGCTCCAGGGAATCAGCTCGTCCGGCTGACCGGCAACTTCCAGCTTACGCACCTGAATTTCCGTGGTTTTGCGCCGAACGCCAGGTGTTATGCGGACCTGAAGGACCACTTTCTGCTCTCCGGCCGAGGGATCGTCAGACAATTCCACCAACTCACGGGCACGCTTGCTGAAGTTGGCCAGTTCACTCTGCAGAATTCCCAGTTGCGGACTGTCGAAGCCAACACCAAGACCGCGTTCCGCCAGATAGGTGCTCATTGCCGGCCAGATCCTGCCGGGCACATCGTTCACCAGCAACCAGACGCTGCCATCAAGCTCTTCGATCACATAATTCTCATCGAGGATATCGGAGGTCATATCCGGTGGCCGGGGAATCTCGGTTGGATACATTTTGCTGGCGTCGGCCAGTCGGACGTCACGGATTGGCATGGCCTGGCTGAAACGGGAACCATCGGCCGTTTCCGGGAGTTCCAGCGGTTGCCCTTCCCTGGCATTTACATAATGCTCGGATCGGTCTTCAATCATACCGCATCCGGAGACTGTTGCCACAAGCAACAGCCCGCACAATACAACAACGGGTTTAGCCATGAAGGTATTACCGGTTCCTTGTAGAACCTGCATCTGGTTACTCCGGGTCGGGGACGATTTCAGCAAACTCAGAGTACACCTGAGGCCTTGAGAGCATCTTCCACTTCGCTGTGGAACTTTTCACTGAGCGGTGTCAGCGGCAGGCGAATGCCTTCGCCGATCATGTCCATTCGATGCAATGCCCATTTCACGGGAATCGGGTTGGCTTCCAGGAACAGCTTCCGGTTGAGCGGCATCAGCAACTCGTTGAGGCGCTCTGTTTCCTCACGATTGCCTGCAATCGCCGCTTCGCACAGCCGCGACATACTCTTCGGAGCAACGTTAGCGGTAACGGAGACATTGCCTTTGGCGCCGGCAAGCATCAGTTCCGCGGCTGTGGCGTCGTCGCCGGAGTAGACCGCAAGGCGCCCGTCCAGAGCCTCAATCAGTTCGGCACCCCGGGGTAGGTTGCCGGTTGCATCTTTAATACCCACAATATTGGGAATATCCGCCAGTCGCAGTACGGTCTCGTTCAGCATGTCACAGGCGGTCCGGCCCGGCACGTTGTAGAGCATCTGGCTGATGCCCGGGACGGCTTCGGCAATCGCCTTGAAGTGCCGGTACAGGCCTTCCTGGGTCGGCTTGTTGTAGTATGGCACCACCAGCAGGCAGGCATCGGCACCCAGCTTATGGGCTTCGGTGGTCAGCTCAATGGCTTCGCGGGTGCTGTTCCCACCGGTACCCGCAATAACCGGAATCCGGCCGTTCACGCGTTTAATGATGTGGCCGACAACCCGGCAATGCTCTTGCGGATCAAGCGTTGCGGATTCGCCGGTGGTACCGACAGCGACAATACCGTGCGTGCCGTTTTCCATATGAAAGTCGACCAGTTTGTCCAGATCCTCCCAGTGAATTTCACCGTCTGGATGCATGGGCGTGACCAGTGCGACAAGGCTACCCGTAATCATAAAAGCTCCGTCCGAATAAAACCGATATGGTAATGTTGAGCACGAACTGACACAAGGGAATTAAAGGAGATGTCATGCCATCCGTCGAGTTAAACAAACCTGTTCCGGATTTTGAAGCCGCGGCCACGGGCGACCAGACCATTCGCCTGGACGATCTCAAAGGGCGGAATGTCGTTATTTATTTTTATCCGAAAGACAACACCCCCGGCTGCACCACTGAAGGCCAGGACTTCCGCGACCGAATGAAACAGTTTGAAGAACTGGACACCGAGATTCTGGGGGTGTCACGGGATGGACTGAAAGCACACGAGAATTTCAGGGCAAAACACGAGCTTCCTTTCCACCTGATTTCCGACAAGGACGAGGCGTTGTGCAAGCTCTTTGATGTCATCAAACTCAAAAAGCTGTATGGCAAGGAATACACGGGGATCGACCGCAGCACCTTCCTGATCGATCAGGAAGGTGTGCTGAGAGCCCAATGGCGTGGCGTCAGGGTAAAGGGCCACGCGGATGAAGTGCTGGAGACTGTGAAGGGGCTTTGAGCGCCATTCAGACCTTTTCGCTATCCGGCGAAGGAACGGACTCCTTCACCGGCCAGGCGGAAAACACAGCCTTGAGCATGGTGGCGAGCGGAATGGCAAAGAAGACACCCCACAGGCCCCAGATGCCCCCGAAAAAGAGCACCGCCACGATGATGGCGACCGGATGCAGGTTGTTCACTTCCGAGAACAGCACCGGAACCAGCACATTGCCGTCCAGGGCCTGGATGATTCCGTAAACGGCCATCAGCCAGATAAACTGGCTGCCCCAGCCGAAGGCAAACAGTGCGATTACCGCCACGGGAATTGTCACTACCGCGGCTCCGATGTAGGGAATCACCACGCTCAAGCCAACCAGCAGGGACAGCAGCGCGGCATAGGGCATTCCGAGCAGCTTGAAGGCGATGTAGGTTGCTCCGCCGACTATGACAATTTCCAGCGCCTTGCCGCGAACATAATTGGCGCACTGCAGGTTTACCTCGTGCCAGATCGTCAGCATCATCGGGCGCTGGGGCGGAAGCAGCCTGGCAATGGAGCCAAGCAGGATCTCCCGGTCTTTCAGGAAGAAAAACACCAGGATGGGCACCAGTACCATGTAGATCAGCAACGCCACCAGATCCGGAATACTGGACAATGAAAAGGACACCAGCCATTGAGTGAACTGGCCCACTTCGGTGCTGACCTGCTGGTAAACCGCACCGACAGCGTCAGATGAAATCAGATGCGGGTACTGCTCCGGCAACAGCTCAAGGTAGGACTGCAGCTCGCGGATAATCCGTGGTGCCTCCCCGGCCAGGGCGCTGAGCTGAACCCAGATCAGCGGCAGCAGACCGAACAGGAAACCCACAAGCACGCCAAGGAACACCAGGAACACACCGAGGATGGAGACCATCTCGGGAATGCCAAGCCTGTTGAGCTTGGTGACCAGCCCCTGCAAAATAAAGGCGATGATGAGCGAAGCGATGGCCGGGGCCAGCATGGCACCAAACCAGATAACAAAGACTGTTCCTGTTACCAGAATCAGGAACAGGATGACCGCTTCTTCATCCGAAAAATATTTATGCGCGAGACCGCGTAACGTCCTGATCATTGACAACTCCGAAATATTAGCCGCCGCACTTTATCACAAACCGGTATTGCCCGGCGGCCTCAGAGCTGCTCATCAGTGTATGCCGGGAAAGCTTCAAAAACGCCGGGATGTCCCGGGCAGAGCCGGCGTCGGTGGCGATAACTTCGAGCTCCTCACCGGGCGCCATGGTGTTCAGTTCCAGTTTGGTTTTCAGCAGCGGCATCGGGCAACGCAGCCCGGAGGCATCGAGGGATCGGTCAACCATACAAACGAGGCACCATCACAGTCACTATAAGCGGATTTAACAAGCAGGCATTATGCCGACAGTGATAATGTATTGCATCACAATCCTCTTCAAGGAGGGGATAAGAACTTTTTATCGTAACCCGCTGTCCAACCGGCGATTCAGACCAAAGGCAACCGGCACTACATGATTCCAGACCAATCCCGCCATCGGGCATTCCTGACGTTCGGAAGCGCCGCGCTGCTTACCCTCACACTGCTGATCATGTCCCTGCCAGCCCGCGCCCAGGAAAGCAGACTCCCCAGTATTGGCGGCAACGGTGGCGGCCTGATCGCGGGCCAGCAGGAATCGGATATCGGCCAGCAGGTGATGATCTCCATTCGTCGCTCGACACCACGCATCACGGACCCACTGGTTTACGATTACCTGAGTGCCATTATATACCGGCTGGTACCTTCCGCCCCGCTTCAGAACCGCGATCTTACGCTGACACTGATCGACAGCCCGGCCATTAATGCCTTTGCCGTGCCAGGCGGTATCGTCGGGGTGAACGGAGGCCTTTTCCTCAACGCCGCAACCGAGCAGCAGTTTGCATCGGTACTGGCCCATGAACTTGCGCACCTCAGCCAGCGGCATTTCGCCCGCCGCATGCAACAGCAGGAAACCAGCGCGCCCCTGACCCTTGCGGGGATGATTGCAGGAATCATACTGTCAGCAGTCACCCAGTCCGATATCGGGATTGCCGCCATTGCCGGCACCCAGGCCCTGGCGGTCCAGAACATGCTTGCCTACAGCCGGGCCAACGAGCAGGAAGCGGACCGGGTTGGCCTGGACATACTGGCCACCGCCGGGATGGATCCCAGCGGAATGCCGGAGATGTTTGAAATCATGATGCGTCAGAACCGGATGCAGGGAAACCGGCCGCCCGAGTACCTGTCCACGCACCCCCTGACCCAGAGCCGGGTCGCAGACACCCGAAACCGTGCCGAACAGTATCCCGATGAAGATATCCGGGACGGGCAGGAGTATCATCTGATGCGCAGCCGCCTGCAGGTTCGTTACGCCCCCTCTCCGGAGATCGCGGTCGAAACCTTCGAAAGCTACCTTAAGCAGCCGGATGCGCAGCGAAACGACGCCATCCGGTATGGTCTGGCGGTCGCGTACACGGAAGACAGGCAGTATGAAAAGGCCGCTGACATCCTGAACGACCTGCTGGCAGGAAATCCCGGGAGGATCACCTTCCAGGTGTCACTGGCGGAGGTGCGGCTTGCCCAGAACCGACCAGACGACGCCAGGGCGATCCTCATGGGAGCCTTGGCAAGAAATCCGGGCAATTATCCGATTACCTACGCCCTGGCCGAAACCGAAATTGCCGACGGCAACGGCCTCGCGGCGGCCGAACACCTCAAGCAACTAACCCGCAAGCTGCCGGGCCAGGAGCAGCTCTGGCTGAAGCTCGCCGAGGCCGAGGGTATGGCACGGAACATCGTGGGCGTGCATCGGGCCCGCGCGGAATACGACGTCCTCATGGGGGATCTGGAGGCCGCACAGCGACAACTGAGGCAGGCACAGGAGAAACTTCCCGCAGGCGCGCCCCAGAGGCAGGTCGTAACCGAACGGCTGGCAGAAATCACCAGCCGCCTGCAGGCCCACCTCAACTACTGATCAGGCGTTGCCGGCGGCCTTCAGGTTCATGCTTGCGGTAAAATCGAGCATGCGCTGCAGCGGCTTCAGCGCCCGCACTCGCAGGGCCGGGTCCACATGAACTTCCTGATCACCCTGCTCCAGTACATGCAACAGGTTCTCCAGACCGTTCATCGCCATCCACGGACAATGGGCGCAGCTGCGACAGGTTGCGCCATTACCGGCCGTTGGTGCTTCAATCAGCGTCTTGTTCGGTGCCAGCTGCTGCATCTTGTAAAAGATGCCATTGTCAGTGGCAACAATGAATTTTTCATTTGGCAGCGTCTGGACCGCATGGATCAACTGGGACGTTGAACCCACCACGTCGGCCATGTCCACGACCGCATCCGGAGACTCCGGGTGCACCAGCACCGCGGCATCCGGGTAGAGCGCCTTGAGATCTTCCAGGCCACGGTACTTGAATTCCTCATGGACAATACAGGAACCATCCCAGAGCAACATGTCGGCACCGGTCGTCTTCTGAACGTAATGTCCCAGGTGTTTATCCGGCGCCCAGAGAATTTTTTCGCCGCGGGCGTCAAGATCTTCGATAATGGCCTGGGCACAACTTGAGGTAACTACCCAGTCTGCCCTCGCCTTGACTGCGGCAGAGGTGTTGGCATAAACCACCACGGTACGATCCGGATGCTGGTCACAGAACTCCGAGAACTCGTCTTCCGGACAACCGATATCCAGGGAGCAGGTCGCCTCAAGTGTGGGCATCAGCACCCGCTTCTCCGGATTCAGGATCTTGGCGGTCTCCCCCATGAAGCGAACACCGGCCACCACCACCGTCGACGCCGGATGCTGATTACCAAACCGGGCCATTTCCAGGGAATCGGCGACACAGCCGCCGGTCTCCTCGGCAAGGCGTTGAATGTCCGGATCCGTGTAGTAATGCGCCACAAGCACCGCATCCTGAGTTTTCAGGGCGCACTTGATACGGGCTTCCAGGTCTGCCTTTTCGCTGGTGCTGAGCGGCTTCGGCTCGGCGGCATGGGCCAGGTGTTCCTGGACAAGGATACGGTCTTCAGCGTGTGTCATTACGGCATCTCTGTGTTGCATTTTCAGGGGGAGTATTACCTAGGTAGGATCGTATACGCAAAAAAAAAGAGCCCGAAGGCCCTTTTTTCACAAAAACCCGGAGGTTTCTGTTAGCTGGTGGGTCGTGAAGGATTCGAACCTTCGACCAATTGGTTAAAAGCCAACTGCTCTACCAACTGAGCTAACGACCCATGACTGCTGATCAAAGCCTGTGGCCTCAATCCATGCCGAACGATTCAGCCCGCCCGGTATTTCGTAATTGGTGGGTCGTGAAGGATTCGAACCTTCGACCAATTGGTTAAAAGCCAACTGCTCTACCAACTGAGCTAACGACCCAAACGAGGCGCATATAGTAATGATTTTTGGGCGCTGATCAACCCCTTTTTTTCAGGTTTCTCAACATTTTTCCCATGCGGGGAGCTCAGATGTTTCCTGACGCCAGATACTTCTTTGCCAGCTCTGCAGCACTGCTGGCGGGGTAATTCTCAATCACCATTTTCATACGGCGCTGCGCCTCAGCCTTTTCACCCAGGCGGTCATGAGTCACGCCCAGCTTGTAAAGCGCATCGGGCGCTTTCCGGTGATCGGCAAAACGGGTGGCGACGATGGTGAATGCCTGCTTCGCCTGTTCCAGCTGCGGCTTGACCAGATAAACCTCGCCCAGCCAGTAATAGGCGTTTACGGTAAGGTCGCCTTCCGGATACTTATCGATAAACTCGTAAATCCGGCTGATGGCCTCATCATATTTCTTCTGGTTGCGGATAAGGTCCTGAATCTGTTCGTAGGCCTTGCGCTCTGCGGCACCGGGCTGGCGATACTCCCTGACTGCCGGGGCCGAACCGGAATTGGCCGGATTCGGACCCGTTGAGGGCTCGGTCGCCGGGGGCGATGCCAACTTCTCAGACAGGTCCAGGATCCGCTGATCCAGGTCGATATACCGGTCGCGCCCCTGCTCCTGCAGGCGGTTAATCAGATGCCTTTGCTCCTCCACTTCACCCTGAAGGCGCCTGACTTCGCCCTGAAGCTGCTGGATCATGTAGAACAGCTCAGCCGTGGCCTGGTTGCTGTTGGTGTTGCGCTGAACGTCCTGAGCCGATTGCGCCAGGGCTGCCCCCGCCTGCCCGAAGGCAAACGGGAGCAACACTGTCGCCATGAGTGTATGTCTCATGGTCCTTCCTGTGTAATTACTCAAACACGAGTTCCACACGACGGTTCTGGGCCCACGCACTTTCACTGGAACCCATCACTGCCGGCTTCTCTTCGCCATAGCTTACGGTTTCAATCTGTCCCCGTGAAGCACCATTCACAATCAGGAAGCGCTTAACCGCGTTGGCACGGCGCTCACCAAGGGCCAGGTTGTACTCCTTGGAGCCGCGCTCGTCGGCATGGCCTTCCAGACGAACATTCCGGCCCGGATTGTTGGCCAGGTAGCGGGCGTGGGCCACCAGGACGTCACGGGCTTCCGGCTTGATTTCCGCGGTGTCGAAATCGAAATAGAACACGGTGATCTCACGCAGCGCTGCCTGCTCGGCCTGTTCACGGGCGGCCATACGCTCTTCTTCTGTCATTGCCGAGGAGGAAATGCCACGCTGATCATCACCGCCGTACACGGTAGAACCGCCTTCCTGATCCACAGCCCCGACGTCTGAGCCGTACTCGCCGTCTTCCGCGGTTCCGCCGGTCGAACTACAGCCGGCAACCAGGCCTACGGAGAGCAAAAGTGCAAATGCCTTGAATTGAGCTGAAAACTTCATAATCTTTTCCTTTCAGTTGATTGACGTTATTTCTTGAACCATTACCGAAGCCGGTCGGGCTATGGCATCAGCGAACCAGAGGTCCCCAGGCCGGGTCCCGAACCTCCCCCTCGGAACCCGGAAGACTGTATGCCGCCCCGCCATCGGACGATATGACGGTAAGCACGCTGGTGCCATTCTGGTCGGTTGCATAGATCAGCATCCGGCCATTAGGGGCAACACTTGGAGATTCATCAGACTCTGTCCGGGTGAGGATGGTTTCCTCCCCGGTTTCGAGGTCTGTACGGGCAATTTGGAAAGCGCTGTCACGCTGATGTACATAATAGACAAATTCTCCGCTGCTATCGGCCCGCGGGCGGGCGTTGTAACGGCCACCGAAGGTAATGCGCCGGGGTTCGGCACCGGGTGTTTTCATGTGATAGATCTGGGGTCCCCCCGAACGGTCGGAGGTGAAGAAAATTCCTTTGCCACTGGCGTCCCAGTTCGCTTCGGTATCGATCGCCCAATGGTTGGTCAGCCTGGTCAACTGGCCAGTGTCCAGATCCATGCGGTAAATCTCCGCATTACCGTCCCTGGAAAGCGTCATCAGCAGCGACCTGCCATCACCGGACCAGGCAGGCGCCGAGTTAAGACCCGGGAAATCCGCAACCTTTGTACGCTTGCCACTGACAAGTTCATGCACGAATATCACCGGTTTTCCGGTTTCAAAGGAGACGTAGGCCAGCTTTTTGCCATCCGGCGACCAGGCCGGCGACAGGATCGGCTCCTGACTTTCCAGCCGGATGCGGGCCCGCTTGCCGTCCACATCGCTTACCTGCAAACGGTAGCGCGGCTTGCCGTTGGCGGTATCCAGAGTCACGAAGGCAAGCTGGGTCGAAAATACCCCGGGCACGCCGGTAATTGCTTCGTAAACCTTGTCGCTGATGTGGTGGGCAAGGGATCGCATATTGGACGCGGGCGCTGCCGCCGTTTCACCCAGAATCCGCTCCTCGCGGTTTACGTCGAAGAGCTCGTAGCGGGCCTGAACCCGGTCGCCACTGCGGGTGAGCCCGCCAACAAGCACATAACGCTGGCCTAGCAAACGCCAGTCCCGGAAATACACTTCTTCCCGCCTGGATGGCAGGCTCAGCATCTTTTCCGGTGGCAGGGTGCGAAATTCGCCTGTCATGGTGAGGTCCGCCTGAACAATACTGCCGACCTTGTCTCCGGCGGGCAGCTGACCAGACTCGGCGAATGGAACCACAGCGACAGGTATGGCGGAATCCGCACCCTCGGTTACCCGGATCAGCAGTTCTGCCCGTACACCTGAGACGGCGACGAATACCAGAACGATTGCTGCCAGCATTGGCTTTGACAAGTTGTTCCAAATCCCCTGTGTCATGGTGTTATCCGTATCCTTATCGCAACCTGCGTGGGTTGAACTCTATCGTAAACTGTCGGAAATACCGTTCAAACGTATCACGCTCGCTGGGTATCGGGTAACGGCTCAGGGAGCGTACAGCGCCCAGAGCTGAATTGTCGAAAGCGGTATTGCCACTGCTGGTGACCAGTTTCACACTGGCAAGTTCACCCGTAGGCAGCAGCGTGATCTGCAACCGCGCTGTCATCTCCTCGGTGGCCGACGGCGGCGGATACCACGCCTGGCTGAGCCTTTCCCGTATCAGTGCCTGATACTTCTCACTCTCGGACAGCATTTGCGCTTCTCTGGCCTTTGCGGCTGCCGCCTCTTGCTGGCGGCGAGCCTCCGCCTCGCGCGCTCGCCGGGCTTCATCTGCCTGGGCTTCCAACTGCTGCTCCCGGAGCTTCCGTTCCGCCTCAAGACGCTTGCGTTCAGCCTCCTGGCGCGCCAACTCTTCCTGGCGCTTGCGCTCCGCCTCTTCACGCTTGTGCTGCTCTTCCTGCCGGCGCTTCTGTTCCTCAGCCTTCTTTCTGGCCTCTTCCTGCCGCCGCTTTGCTTCCTCAGCCTTCTGGCGTTCGCGCTCTTTCGCCTCAGCCTCGGCTTTTTGACGGGCGGCTTCCTCTTCACGCGCTTTCCGGGCCTTCCGTTCCTTTGCCTCGGCTTCCTGTTGCTCACGCTCCTTCTGCTGCCGGAGCCGCTTCTCCTCTTCCTGTTGCTTCTGCTGGGCAACCCGGCGTGCCTCTTCTTCCTGGCGTCGCTTCTCGACCTCTGCCTGCTTGCGCTGTTCCTCGGCCCTGCGATCCTCGTCCCGTTTTTGCTGGTCCACCGGATCCACTATCGCGCTTGGCTCTGGTTCCTGCAGCGTGATCAGGCGTGCCGAGATGCTTCTGGGCGGCGGTTCGTGTTCCGGCGAGCTCCAGGACCAGCCTGTCAGCGCAATGCCAACGATCAGCACATGAAGCATTACCGACAGCACCACCGGCGACTTCCAGGGCGGCACTCCGGTTGTGGTTACTTCGCGCTGGTTATCTCTCACAACACTCCTGCCCGCACCGGTGTCACTTGTCGTCCCGGGGTGATTCAGTGATCAGGCCAATACTGCTGGCACCGGCACCCTGCAATGCCGCCATCAGACGGACCACCGTGCCATATTCAACGTATTCATCGCCACGGACCAGAATTTCACTGGAGGAGCGCTGAGACAGAATTTTGGCGACCTGCTCCCGGACTTCGGCCAGCGACATCGGATCGCTGCCCTTATCGCCCACTTCCACGTAGTAGGCACCGTTAGCGTCCACAGAAACGATGACCGACTCGACGTCTTTATCCGCCTGAATCGGATCAGAGGTGGTCTGTGGCAGATCCACCTTGACGCCCTGAGTCAGCATCGGTGCGGTCACCATAAAAATAATCAGCAGCACCAGCATCACGTCAATGTACGGAACCACATTGATTTCCGACATTGGCTTTCGCCGATGTTCCGGCATCATTCCCATGCCTTTCATAAACTTTGGCTCCTGCCCCGACTCCTGCCCTCAAAAGGTGCAGCCATCACGCGGCGCTCTTTTCAGTCTGGTGAACACGGCGGTGAAGAATACTGGAGAACTCATCCGCAAAGGTTTCATAATTCTTCAGCAGTGCATCGGACATGGCGGAAAATCGGTTGTAGGCGATCACCGCCGGAATTGCCGCAAACAGACCCATAGCGGTTGCAATCAGCGCTTCGGAAATACCCGGGGCAACGGTTGCCAGCGTCGCCTGCTGCACCTGGGCCAGGCCGCGAAATGAATTCATGATGCCCCATACAGTACCGAACAGGCCCACATAGGGGCTTGTCGAGCCGACCGTTGCCAGAAACGGAAGGTGGACCTCCAGGCGCTCCTGCTCGCGGGAGAAGGCAACACGCATTGCCCGCTGAGTGCCTTCCATCACGGCATCGGCATCACGGCTTTGCTGGCGCAGCCGGGAAAATTCCTTGAAACCGGCCCGAAACAGCGATTCCATACCAGAAAACGGTGTCGGTTCAGCATTCACTTCCCGGTACAACTGGCCGAGATCCATACCAGACCAGAAACGGTCCTCAAATGCCAGCTGCGCCTGTTTGGCTTTTCGGAACACCTGAAGGCGCTGGAAAATAAGCGCCCAGGACATAATTGATGCCAGGGCCAGCAAAAGCATGACCAGCTGGACCAATACACCGGCGTTTGCAATCAGGTACCAGACTGAAAGTTCTGAATCCACCTCTTACTCCTGGCTCATTCTGTGAGTTGTTTCAGGAGGCTGGACATTCCTGTCCAGCAGTTCCCGCATATTGTCCGGCAGGCGACGGGGGCGGCCGGTGTCCAGGGAGACACAGGCAACCCGTACTTCACCGTCGCAGAGCAGTTTCCGGTCCGCAGCGCGACTGACCCTCTGCCTGAAGTCCATCCACACCCGGCCGAAAGCCACTGGCTCGGCCGTTACCAGCAGTTCGTCGTCGAGCTTCGCCGCTACAGAGTAGTGGATAGACAGCCTCTGCACGACATAGCTGATATTTTCGGCAAGACCCGCCCTCAAACCAATACCACAACTGCGCACCCACTCGGTCCGGGCCCGCTCCATGTAATGAAGATATTTGGCATGGAATACAATGCCTCCCGCGTCCGTGTCTTCGATATAGACCCGGACCGGCAATTCAAAACCCGTTTCTGCCGACTGTTCAACCAAAAAGATCGTCCTCCCTGCCCGATTTTGGTGGGGTAACCCCGAAATGCTGGTAGGCATTGGAGGTGACCATGCGACCCCTCGGCGTACGCAGCATATAGCCCTGCTGGATCAGGAAGGGTTCGAGCACATCCTCGATCGTGCCCCGCTCCTCACTGATGGCGGCGGCAAGGCTCTCCACCCCCACGGGACCACCATCAAACTTTTCAATCATCGCCAGCAACAGCCGGCGATCCATATGGTCGAAGCCCTGACTGTCCACTTTCAGCATGTTCAGGGCCTGATCAGCAATGTCAGAGGTGATACGACCATCGGAGCGGACTTCGGCAAAATCACGGACCCGGCGCAACAGCCGGTTGGCGATCCGCGGGGTACCCCGTGACCGGCGTGCAATCTCGAACGCACCAGCTTCATCGATAGAAACCGAAGACAGGCGGGCGGATCGGACAATAATACGGGTGAGATCTTCGGTGTTGTAGAACTCCAGGCGCTGGACAATGCCGAAGCGGTCTCGCAATGGCGATGTCAGCAAACCGGCACGGGTGGTGGCCCCTACCAGGGTAAACGGCGGCAGATCCAGCTTGATTGAACGGGCGGCCGGGCCTTCACCGATCATGATGTCCAACTGGTAATCTTCCATGGCCGGATACAGCACTTCTTCCACGGCAGCGCTGAGGCGGTGAATCTCGTCAATAAAGAGAACGTCGCCCTCCTCAAGGTTGGTCAGCATCGCCGCTAGATCCCCGGCCTTCTCCAGGACCGGGCCCGAGGTTGTCTTGATGGACACCGCCATCTCGTTGGCAATGATATTGGCGAGGGTGGTTTTACCAAGACCGGGCGGGCCGAAGATCAGCACATGGTCAAGAGCTTCCTGGCGTCCACGGGCGGCTGAAATAAAAATATCCATCTGTTCACGGACGGTCGGCTGGCCAACGTATTCGGCCAGTAAAGCCGGGCGAATCGCCCTGTCATGCACTTCTTCGTATTCGCCGGCCCGGGCCGAAATCAACCGGTCGGATTCGATCATGGCATCACCCATAGTGTGGGAATCAACATCGTGCCTCGCCTTCTATCCGCTGCGATTTGCCCGCTGCTCCAGGCTGCCCCAATTGTACAAAGGGGTTTGAGGGTGTCACGTTACGCTCTCTACAGGTTCGCGACAGGTTTCGGTGATCAGGCCGGAATCATGTTGCGCAGGGCCAGCCGGATCAGGGTCTCGCTGCTCATGCCCTCCTCTGTCACCTTGCTGATGGCCCTGGCCGCTTCCTGGGGCTTGTACCCCAGCGCAATCAGCGCGGCTTCCGCCTCCTCTGTCGCCGCTGCCCCGCCAGATGCAGCGTGTCCGACCACCTGGCCCACTCCTGTCGTTTCCGGCGACGTTGGCACGAATTGTCCTTCAAGTTGCCCTATCCGGTCGGTCATTTCAATAAGAAGCCGCTCAGCCGTCTTCTTACCGACCCCGGGCAGCTTGACCAGCGAGGCGGAGTCCCGGTTTTCCACACAGCGGATAAACTGTCGGGCATCGAGGCCGGAAAGAATACCCACCGCCAGTTTTGGCCCCACGCCATTAACCCTGATCAACAGGCGAAACAGATTCCTGTCCAGCCGAGAGGCGAAGCCGTAGAGGCTCTGGGCATCTTCCCGGACGGCAAAATGGGTGTGAAGGGTAACTTCATCGCCCGTTTCAGGCAGGTGAAAGAAGGTGGTGTAGGGAATGTCGATTTCGTAGCCAAGGCCAGCGCACTCTATCAGCGCCTGGCCCGGAGCCTTTTCAACCAGAATACCTCGGATACGACCAATCAAGGGGTATCTCCTGTGGCTCTTGTGAGCTGTTTACTGTTGCCGCACGCGACCGCTTCGAACCTTTCCGGCACCACTGGCCACCCGCAGGATACTCTGACTCATGTGAGCATGACACATCGCAATTGCCAGGGCATCGGCGGCGTCCGCCTGGGGTTTGCGTGAGAGTGAAAGCAACACCTGGACCATGTGCTGGACCTGAGACTTGTCTGCCCCGCCCCTGCCGACAACTGCCTGCTTGACCTGCCGGGCGGAATACTCGTGAACCGCGAGGCCACTGTTGGCGGCACTGACGATAGCGGCCCCCCGGGCCTGGCCCAGTTTCAGGGCCGAATCGGGATTGCGCGCCATGAACACCTGCTCGATGGCAAATTCTTCCGGACGATACTCGCCGATCAGCGTGGCCAGACTTTGGAAAATGGTTTGCAGGCGCTCTGCCATGGGTTTCTCACCCACGCGGATGCAACCACTGTCGATGTATTCGATGTGCCGACCTTCCACACGGATGACGCCGTAACCGGTAGTTCTCGATCCGGGATCAACGCCCAGAATTATCGCCACATCAATGCCTCTGCCTGGTCACAGCGACTCTGACAGTCGCCCGGGCGCAGAGCGCAAGGCCCCGTACCCATTGCTCACAATTCAGTTATTACCCTCGCCTGATTCGGCCTTGTTGCCTTCCACCGGTTTTGCTGGCTTACGCAGACGGATGTGCAACTCACGCAGCTGTTTCTCGTCCACTTCGCCCGGCGCCTGAGTCATCAGACAGGTAGCGCTCTGGGTTTTCGGGAAAGCGATCACGTCACGAATGGACGTAGCGCCGGTCATCAGCATCACCAGACGGTCCAGGCCGAAGGCCAGGCCACCATGAGGCGGGCATCCGAACTTCAGGGCGTCGAGGAGGAAGCCGAACTTGGCCCGGGCTTCTTCCTCACCGATACCCAGGATACGGAACACCGCTTCCTGCATTTTCTCGTCATGGATACGGATCGACCCACCACCCAGTTCGGTACCGTTCAGCACCATGTCATAAGCGCGGGACAACGCACTGGCCGGATCTGCCGCCAGGTCTTCCGGGCTGCAGGAAGGCGCGGTGAATGGGTGGTGAATCGCGGTCAGGCCACCGTCCGGGGTTTCCTCGAACATCGGGAAATCCACGACCCAGAGCGGTGCCCATTCGCAGGTCAGCATATTCAGATCGTGACCGATTTTAGTCCTCAGCGCGCCAAGGGCTTCGTTGACCACGGTTGCCTTGTCGGCGCCGAAGAACACGATGTCGCCGTCTTCGGCACCCACTCGCTCCATGATCGCCTGGGCCACGTCGGCGCCCAGGAACTTGATGATCGGAGACTGCAAACCCTCTACGCCCCTGGACAGGTCGTTGACCTTGATATAGGCCAGGCCCCTGGCGCCATAGATGCCGACGAATTTGGTGTAATCGTCAATCTGCTTACGGGTCAGCTCGCCACCCCTGGGTACACGCAGGGCCGCCACACGGCCCTTCGGGTCCTTGGCCGGGCCGGCGAAGACCTTGAAGTCCACACCCTCAACCAGATCATTCACATCCAGCAGTTCCAGCGGAATACGGAGGTCTGGCTTGTCGCTGCCGTAGCGCTGCATGGCCTCGGCATAGGGCATTTGTGGGAAGGGCGGCAACTCAGCATCCAGCACGTCTTTGAACAGGGAACGAATCATGTCCTCGTTCAGGCCCATAAGGGTCTCTTCGTCAATGAAGGAGGCCTCGATGTCCACCTGGGTAAATTCCGGCTGACGGTCCGCCCGCAGGTCTTCGTCCCGGAAGCACTTGGCGATCTGGTAGTAACGGTCCACGCCAGACACCATCAGCAGTTGCTTGAAGAGCTGGGGCGACTGGGGCAGCGCGAAGAAGGAACCTTCGTGGGTACGGCTGGGCACCAGGTAATCACGGGCGCCTTCCGGTGTGGCGCGGGTCAGGATGGGGGTTTCCACATCCATGAAGCCGTTGCTGTCAAGGTAGTTACGGATGTAGCTGGTTACCCGGGAGCGGAAACGAAGACGGTTGATCATCTCCGGACGGCGCAGATCCACATAACGGTAACGCAGGCGAACGTCCTCACCCACATCGACATGCTCGTCCAGCGGGAACGGCGGCGTTGCCGCGGCATTCAGGATGGCCAGCTCCTTGCCCAGCAGCTCAACCTGCCCGGTAGGCATGTTGTTGTTCTCGGTTCCGGCAGGACGACGGCGCACGCGGCCCTTAACTTTGATGACAAACTCGCTACGGACTTTCTCCGCCAGGGCAAAGCTTTCAGGGGTGTCAGGGTCGACAACCACCTGAGACATACCATCCCGATCCCGCAGATCCAGGAAGATAACCCCACCGTGGTCACGACGGCGGTGGACCCATCCGCAAAGTGTGACTTCCTGATCAATGTGGGATTCGTTGATCCCACCGCAATAATGACTGCGCATACCGGTTCCTGTTCGTTACGTTTAATGTATTCGTAATATGTTCGTCTTTCGCCGCCTCGGCTGGGGCGGTGCTTTCCGAAACACGCTGTGGATACGTCCCTGTACGCTCTGCTCCGCCATCCATGGCTCCGCAAGGTTTCGGAAAAGCCCACCACACCCGGCGCTACGTTGTTCGTGCCCGCTCAAAAAATGTCGCGACCATAGCGGAAAAGCCGCCCATTATAAACACAATGGCGCTGAAAATCAGGCGTGCTGGCACGCAAATGAGGCGACCGGATGACTGTGGGTTGGCAGCCGGCTAGAATGCTGCCTTTTCTACCAGCAGATGGAGTCTGAACTTGGCCACCAGAGCGGAGCAGAAACTGAAAACACGGCGAGCGCTGATGGACGCTGCACTTGCCCAGTTAAACGCTGACCGGGGCTTCGGAAGTCTCAGCCTGAGGGAGGTTGCCCGGGAAGCGGGGATCGCCCCCACCTCTTTCTACCGACACTTTGCCGAACTCGATGAGCTGGGGCTGGCGCTGGTGGATGAAGGCGGCGTTGCGCTTCGGCAACTGATGCGCCAGGCCCGCAAACGGATCGCCCGGGACGGTGGCAGCGCCATTTCGACATCCGTGGAAACCTTCATGGAGTATTTGGGCAACAATTCCAACCTTTTCCGGCTGATGCTGCGTGAGCGTACGGGGGTTTCAACCACATTTCGAACAGCTGTGAAAGCGGAGATTGACCATTTCGTGACGGAACTGGCCGATGACCTCCGGCGGGTCGCGGACGAGCAGGGCAAGCCACTTTCCGAAGCCAGATTGGTGGCGGAAGCCATGGTGACACTGGTATTCAACCAGGGTGCCGAGGCGCTGGATGCGACTCCGAAGGAGCGTGAGGAACTCAAGGTCAAGCTGAAAACCGAGCTACGGATGATTCTGGTCGGCTCCCAGACGCTGGCAAAATACCAGGCTCGTTCAGGGCGCTAGACGCCCGACCGGAGTTCCAAGAGCACCGGACCAAGCCGGTTGCGGACCAGCTCCAGCTCCTGATCGGTATAAGGCACCGGCGCCTGCGTGCCCCACACCGGGCCTGGCCACGCCGGGTCGCCTTCGAAACGCACGATATGGTGAATGTGAAGCTGGGGCACCATGTTGCCGAGGGCGGCGACGTTCATCTTGTCGCCGCCGAACACGTCCATCATGGCCTCGCTCAGCGCTGATGACTCCCGCACCAACTGGTGCTGCTGATCCGCCGGCAACTGGTAAATCTCCCGGACACCGGCAACAGCCGGGACCAGAAGCACCCAGGGCCAGGCACTGTCATTCATCAGCCGGATCTCACACAGCGGACTATTGCCGAGACCAATGGTATCGGCATTTAACCGTTCGTGTAACCGGAAGTCCTCTGGGCCGCTCATGATCGCCCCCCCTTGTTTGCTGCCAATGTGATTACTGCGAATGGAACTGGCTGCGGCCACGGCCGATGGCGTAGTAAATCAGACCGTAACGCTCCAGCATCTCCGGCTCGTACAGGTTGCGACCGTCGAACACGACCGGCTCACGGAGAGAGGAAGCGACCGACTCGAAATCCGGTGAACGGAACTCCTTCCATTCGGTGCAGATTGCCAGCACATCCGCGCCCTTGAGTGCTTGCTCTTTGGTACCGCAGAGGGTCAGACCGTCCTGGTCACCGTAGATGCGCTGGGTTTCTTCCATGGCCTCGGGATCAAAGGCCTGAACGGTGGCGCCGGCTTTCCACAGGTCTTCCATCAGGGTACGGGCGGACGCTTCGCGCATGTCGTCAGTGTTGGGCTTGAAGGCCAGCCCCCAAATGGCCACGACCCTGCCCTTCAGGTCGCCACCGAAGTAGTGACTGATCTTATCGAACAGGACGTGCTTCTGGGCGTAGTTGACCGCCTCAACCGCGTTCAGCAGCCGCGCATCGTAGCCACAGTCACTGGCCGTCCGGGCCAGCGCCTGTACATCTTTCGGGAAGCAGGAACCACCGTAACCACAGCCGGGGTAGATGAAATGATAGCCAATCCGGGGATCGGAACCAATACCACGACGGACAGCTTCAATGTCCGCGCCCAGTCGTTCGGCCAGGTTGGCGATCTCATTCATGAAGCTGATCTTGGTAGCCAGCATGGAATTGGCGGCATACTTGGTGAGCTCCGCAGACCTCAGATCCATGAAGATCATACGGTCATGGCTGCGGTTGAACGGGTAATAGACTTCCCGCAGCAGTTCTGCCGCCCGCTCGCTGTCGGTACCGACAACAATGCGATCAGGCTTCATGAAATCATTGATGGCCGCGCCTTCCTTGAGGAACTCGGGGTTGGACACCACATCGAAGTCCAGCTCCAGCCCACGGCGGTCAAGCTGGGCCCGAACCGCTGCCCCGACCTTGTCACCAGTACCAACCGGCACCGTGGACTTGTCCACGACCACCTTGTAGTCGTCCATGAATTCACCGATGGACCGGGCCACAGCAGTAACGTACTGCAGATCCGCTGACCCGTCCTCATCCGGAGGCGTGCCGACCGCAATAAACTGCAAGGTCCCGTGGCCGACGGCTTCTTCGGTGTCTGTGGTAAAGGAAAGACGCCCTGCCTCGACGGTGTGCTTCACAATGCTGTCCAGACCTGGCTCGTAGATGGGAATCTGGCCATTCTTCAGCTTTTCGATCTTGGCCTGATCAACGTCCATACACAGAACGTGATGACCAACATCCGCCAGACATGCGCCGGTCACAAGCCCTACATAACCGGTTCCAAAAATCGTAATTTTCATCCGTTAAATCCCAATACAAACAAGAAATTAATGGGTGTCGCTGGTTTTTTTCTTCTGCCAGATTGCTTCCCAGGCCAGAGCCGTTCCCACAATAGTGTCCAGGTCATCGTAATCAGGTTGCCATCCGAGGGTTTGCCTGATTAACGTGTTATCCGCCATCAATGCCGCCGGGTCGCCCGCACGCCGGGTGGTTTCGGTAACTGGAAAATCGACGCCGGACTGTGTTTTCACAACATCAATCACTTCGCGAACCGTAAACCCGCGACCATAACCGCAGTTCATGACCTTCGAACGACCGCCGTCCGCCATGTAATCCAGCGCCATGACATGCGCTTTGGCCAGATCTTCAACATGGATGTAATCCCGGATGCAGGTGCCGTCGCGGGTGTCGTAGTCGGTACCGAAGACACTCATGCCTTCGCGCTGGCCGGTGACGCATTCACAGGCCACCTTGATCAGGTGGGTCGCCTCGGGTGTAGCCTGGCCGAGCAGGCCGCCAGGATTGGCGCCTGCCACATTGAAATAGCGCAGGATCACGTAGTTAAGGCCGGAGGCTGCGGCCAGGTCCATGATCATCCGTTCGCTCATCATCTTGGAGGCGCCGTAGGGATTGATGGGGGCCAGCGGCAGATCCTCGGTCAGCACCGTCTGCTCAGGCATGCCATAGACGGCCGCAGTGGAGGAAAACACCATGTAAGGCACTTGGTGCTTTTCGACCGCTTTCAGAAGATTCAGGGTATTGCGAGTATTGTTGCTGTAGTATTTCAAGGGGTTGGCAACGGATTCCGGCACCACAATGTTGGCCGCAAAATGCAGAACCGCCTCAAACCGGTGACGGGAGAACAGATCCTCGAGCGCCGCCTCATCGCCCAGATCCCCAACCACCAGTTCGCCAGCGGTGACCGCCCAGCGGTAGCCTGTGGAGAGATTATCGAAGACCACGATGTCGTGACCGGCCTGGCCCAGCTGACGAACCACATGACTGCCAATATACCCGGCACCGCCGGTAACGAGGACTTTCATAGGCGAGGACTACTCCTTCCCTGAAGGTTGTTTGCGAAGGCGCCGGATTTCCGCCCGCCGCCGACTGAAAAATTCAGTGATCGCCTCACTGCACTGATCGGCCAGAACACCGCCGACCGCAGTCACACCCCAGTTCAGATGAGACTCTTCCAACGTCCGGCGTGCCGATTCCACCGCCCCGGCCTTCGGTTCGGCAGCGCCGTACACAAGGCGGCTGATGCGGCCATGGACAATGGCACCCACACACATGGTACAGGGCTCCAGCGTAACGTAAAGCGTGGCGCCAGGCAGCCGGTAATTGCCAACCCGGGCGGCCGCATCCCGCAACGCCCGGATCTCAGCATGGGCGGTCGGATCGCAACCGGAAATCGGCGCATTGAAACCTGCCCCGATCTCCCTGCCGTCGAGCACCACCACGGCGCCTACCGGCACCTCTCCCCTTAGTGCGGCCTCCGAGGCAAGCTGCAGAGCCCGGGTCATCCAATATTGATCGGTTTCTGTTCGGGACATTGTTTTTCGGGCCTGGCATCGGTTAAGCCGGGGTCAGAAGAAAGCCTTCTTCCGACCCCTTGTTCAGGCGGGTTCCGGTTATTCTCACTCAATCGTAAATAAACCGCAAAAAGCCAGCAGGTCGGCTTGATGCCCACCCGCTAGGCCTTCAACATCCGCAGGCCGCTGGCGATCACCACGAACTCGCTGACTTCATGGGCGAGCACGGCGATGGGTAGCGAAAACACCCCGCTGATGGCACCGACGATCAGGACGCCGATCACAACAACGGACAGGGCCAGGTTCTGGCGGATCACGTTCCAGTTGCGGCGACTGAAACGGATCAGGTACGGCAGTCTGGAGAGATCGTCGGCCATCAAGGCCACGTCCGCGGTTTCCAGCGCCACGTCGGTACCGGCCGCACCCATAGCGATACCCACGTAGGCGGCGGCCAGTGCCGGGGCGTCATTGACACCATCACCCACCATCGCCACACGGCCGTATTCTTGGTCGAGTTCTTTCACTTTGCGGGTCTTGTCTTCGGGCTTGAGTTCGGCGAACACCTCGTCGATACCGGCCTGGGCGGCGATAGCTTGGGCGGTGCGCGGGTTGTCACCGGTCAACATAATGACTTTGTGAATCCCGGCCCGCTTCAAGTTAGCGACAGCCTCCGCCGCTTCCGGCCGCAAGGGATCGGCGATGGCGATGAGGCCGAGCGCCACCTGGCTGGTGCCGATGACGACGACCGTATTACCTGCAGCCTGCAGTTCCTCGATACGCGCCTCGGCCTCGGCCAATGCTACCTGTTTTTCGGCAAACAGAGCCGGACTACCGATGAAATATTGCTCGCCCTTGACCCATCCCGTGGCGCCGGCACCCGTCAGAGACTGAAAGTCTTCGGCAGGCAGGGCCTCGATGCCTTGCTCCATGGCGCGATCCAGCACTGCGCGCGCCAGTGGGTGCTGGGAGCGAGCTTCGAGTGCCGCGGCAATGCCGAGCACACCCGCTTCATTGCCGCCGTTCAAGGGTAAGATATCGGTAACCCGCGGTTGGCCCAGGGTCAGTGTACCTGTCTTGTCCAGAGCGACAACGCGAATCCGCGCCACGTTTTCCAGGTGCACGCCACCCTTGACCAGAATACCCTTGCGGCCCGCGGTGCCGATGGCCGCCACCAGGGTGATGGGGATGGAAATCACCAACGCGCAGGGAGCAGCGGCAACAATGAATACTGTAGCGCGAGTCAGCCATTCTTCCCAGCCCAGGCCAAGCAGCCCCGGCACCAGCGCCAACAGGACGCCGACGCCGAGTACAACCGGGCTATAACGTTTGCCGAAACGCTCGATAAAGCGTTGGCTGCGGCCCTTGCTGGCCTGAGCCGCTTCCACCAACTGGATGATGCGCGCGAGGGTGTTGTCGACCGTGGTCTTGGTGACCCGCACACTGAGCGCGCCCTCGCTGTTGAGGGTGGCGGCGAACACGGTATCACCCACCGCTTTTTCCACTGGCACTGATTCGCCGGTAACCGGGGCCTGGTTGAGGCTGGAGCGACCGTCGATGATCTCACCGTCGGTGGCCACCGCCTCGCCGGGATGGACGATGAAGACATCGCCAACCTGAAGGTCTTCGACGGGAACACGCATCTCCTTGCCATCGCGCGCCACCAGGGCGGTCTTGGGCGCCAGGTCCATCAGTGAACGTACAGCATGGCGGGTGCGCTCCGCCGTGTAGCCTTCGGCCGCCTCGGAGATGGAATAGAGAAACACCAGGCTGGCGGCCTCGGCCCACTGGCCCATGAGACCGGCAACGATGGCAGCCAGGCTCATCAGCAGCTCGATACCGATCTCCCGCTCTCTGACCAGTTCCTCGAAAGCCTCGCGACCGAAATACCAGCCGCCGATGATGACGGACAGGAGATACAAACCGGTTTCCGGCAACGACGCCAAACCCAGCTTGCCGCCGATAAAACCTACCGCCAGCAGCAAACCCGAGGTTGCCGAGGTCACCACCTGCGGATTGCGCCAGGGTGGCGGCATCGCCTGCCCGGCTTCAACGGTGGCGCAACCCGGGCGAGCCATTACCTAGCTTCCGCCTTCAGGTCATTGGTCAAAATACCCACCCGGCAACGCCCGCCTTCGCGCAGGCCCATACGTTCCTCAAAGCGCGTGAGATCCGCCTGAAAGACCTGCTCCGGATCCGGTAGCGCACACACTGTCGCCGTCAGCTTCTTCATATAGAGGGGTTTGGTTACCAGGCGATGGTAGATCCAGCTTCCGTCCTTCTGGGCAGACAACAAGCCAGACTGGCGCAGGATCTTCAGATGGCGAGAGAGTTTGTAGGCCGGTTCCTTGAGACTATCGACCAGCTCGCACAGGCAGGCCTCCTCCCCCGTTGTCACCAGCAGGCGGATGATGCGTAGCCGGGTCCCGTCGGCCAGGGCCCGAAACAGAGTCTTGGGTTGAATTGTCAACGTATGCATAGTTGCACTTTAATGCAATTGTTTTCGCCATTCAACTCTAGCCAACGCGCAGTTCGATGCCTTTTGCCAGGCTTGTGACAACCCCCATGAAGCTATTCGTGCCCACGGCATCAAACTGCTCAAAAAAATTCCTAATGAACGCTGCAACTCCTGAGATTCCCGACCAGTCAATACAAACATTGACAATCCCTGTATTTCGGCCAAGCATTCTTTGTGGAAGTGCTTGCACCTGGAGGCCATTATGCACATATCACTAACCCCCAAACTGGAATCTCGCGTTAAAGCCAAAGTGGAAACCGGCCTGTACAACAATGCCAACGAAGTCATCCGTTTTATGGAAACCCATGAAGACTGGATTCACGAGATCAAACTGACCCGACTACGTGAGCAGCTGAAATTGGGAGCAGACCAACTAGACCGTGCAGAAGGTATCGCAATCGAATCAAAAGTGGCGCTCGATGCTGGATCACTGGGCCGCCGGACGAAACGATGTCTAGCGAACGCTGTCCCACCCGGATTGGAAGGCAAGGCATGACGCTGCAGAGCGCGTGAATGTCTTCGACCTCACCGCATAAAGCGTCGCAGGACTGTCACGTCGATCTACGTCAGGCTCCTGCATGTACGGCGTGATCAATGAGGCATTTGAGTCGGACGAAGATCACATACTTGCCAATTCGTCCAACCCGTGATTAAAAGGATAACCAACCAATGAACCCGCCAACGCTATCAAGAACGCCTTCGCGATGTCCCTGAACCCCTTCAGGTCACCGAGCCAATTGTGAAATACGAATTCATCCGCATGCCGGATAGTACAGGCTTTGGCGACTACACTGAATCCGGCCAGGTCATTCCCTTGGAATTCTAGGGGCGCAAGGGAGCCTATGTGCATGCAATGCTCCTCAACGACGACGGCCCGATTGCCGGCGGCCGCGGGATCTGGAGATTTCCCAAGAAACTGGCCGAGCCGCAGCTACGGGTGGAGAAAGACACGAGCACGCTTTGCCACGGCTGGCACATGGAGTATTGTAACTCCAGAAACAGTTATTATGAGGAAAAATAAAATGTTAGTTCCACAACCCCGTGCCAAAGGTATTGGCATTATTCGCATATTGTTCGGCGTCATTTGGCTGATTGACGCTCAGTTCAAATGGCGGCCTGGTTTCATCAACGACATGTCCAGCTATCTTAGTGGAGCGTTGACAGGTCAGCCGACATTGGTGAAGGCCTGGATAAATTTCTGGATAGAAGTTGTGAGTGTGGACCCGGTTGCTTTCGCGTATTTCGTGGCACTCGCGGAAACAACGCTGGCGTTCGCCCTCATTTTTGGCTTCTTGTCCAACCTTGCCTATCTGGGCGGATCTGTTCTGGCGTTTGGCATCTGGTCAACTGCTGAAGGATTCGGCGGCCCCTATGTCGCTGGGACAACCGATATCGGTGCGGCAGTGATCTACATCTTCGTATTCGCCCTACTTTGGCAAACGCGTGCCGGCCTCTATTTGGGATTGGATCGACACCTCGGCGAGCGGTTCGGCCCTCTGGCATTCCTGGCTTCCGGTCGGGTGACGTGAAACCGCACAGCACCCGACAAGGGCAACTCACTTGCCTGAAGCGGCGTCGGAAATATGCTGCAAAGCACCATTCAGTCTGGCAGGTGGGGCTCTCTCCTGAAAGGTGGATCTCTTACGAATTGGTATATTCCCCGGTAGCATAGCGAATGATCCGAGTGACAAAATCCTGCCTTGTCCGCCGCGCTGAACTGGCGCTGTAACAATAGCAGGAGATCCAGTAAAGTCAGAACTCCTCTCACCCGAATGAAAGGAGAACCGCAAGATGGTTGTTGAACTGAGTGAACCCGGCCGGCGTGGCGACGACGACAAAGACCGTGGGTATCCTTCCAGCAAGCACGGCGGCGGAACCTCCGCCAGCCGCCACAAGGGAAGCCTGGAATGGACGCTGGCAATGACGGGCACGTTTCTTGTTGTTGAGGTTATCGGCGGGCTTTGGACGGGCAGCCTGGCGTTGCTGGCCGATGCCGCGCATATGGCAACAGACGTGGGCGGGCTGTTCATGGCGCTTGTTGCGGTGCGCTTTGCCGAACGACCGGCCACGCCTCAGATGACCTATGGATTTGTCCGCACCGAGGTGCTCTCGGCGCTGGTCAATGCCGTCGTACTTCTGTTGGTCACTGCCTTCGTGCTGCGCGAGGCGTATTTGCGCCTGTCCGCGCCGCCCGAGATTCTTGGTGGTCCGATGCTGGCGGTTGCGGTGGTGGGGCTAATCGTCAACCTGATTTCGATGCGGATACTCCACGCCGGATCACAGGAGAGTCTAAACCTCAAAGGGGCCTATTTCGAGGTGCTGGCCGACATGCTGGGCTCCGTCGGGGTGATCCTTGCGGCGCTGGTGGTGTTGCTTACCGGCTGGACCATTGCCGACCCGATCATCGGCGCAGCCATCGGGCTCTTTATCGTGCCGCGCACCTGGATCCTGCTGAAGGGGGCGCTGCGCATCCTGCTGGAAGGGGCCCCTGCCCATATCGATGCCGGGCTCTTGCGCCAGCGGCTGATCGAAATGCCCGGCGTCACCGAGGTACACGATCTGCACGTCTGGTCCCTGACCTCGGGCCTCGACGCGATGAGCGGCCATCTGGTGGTGGACGACATGGCGCGCGCGGGCACCGTGCTCGCCGCCGCCCGGGAGGCCATGCACGAGGACTTTGGGATCACCCACGCCACAATTCAGATTGAGGATGCCGCGGCGGCCGAAACCGAAGAAGCAACCCATGCTTGAGGGCGTATGGACATATTTCGGAGGACGTTGCCGCACACCCCAAGTGACCCGGGAAATCCTTGTCTTGGCCGCATGTCATGCAATGACGATCCCATACCATGTGAACGGGCATGTCCGGTGATCATTTCATCGTATGGTCCAATCGGTCGGCCCATTTTTCTGAGTTCGGCCCGGGGCTGGTGCTGCCGGCCATGCCTGATGCTTCCATCCATACGTCAGTGAATTCGACGTAAATCCATATAAATCATTCGGTTATTCCGATTTTCCGATTGCTACCGACAGACACCCATAGTAAATGATGTGTTCCGCCGAAAGCAGGTTTCCGGCGGAACAGGGCTTGACGTCCTGGTCCCGCATGGCGGGACCAGGATTTGTGCTATTACTTCGTAACTATTCAGCTGCCTCCCCGTAAAAAGCCCTGTTAGCCCCGTTCCGGTGCCGACATAAAAGCCGGCTCACGCCCGGTAAACAGCTGCGTCAATACCTCGGAGGCACCCAGGTTCTGTT
>NZ_JASSVN010000050.1:0-1594 GCF_030540945.1 Marinobacter sp. SS8-8
TAACGATATAGATAACCGTCCACCTCCCGCCAACTCTCAGGCACACCCGAACTAAGGCAGGCACGCGACCGGGCCCCTGTGGATCGGTTCATCGGCTTGTTGGACTGGTCCGCACTCGAGGTCTCAGGCTAGCCTATGGGGATTTGAAATGCCAGATTTCCGGAAGGGGCTCCGGAACAGCGGAAAGGCTCTGTGATTCCGGGTCAGTTTAAGGGCGTGGGCCTGATCCGGTCGAAACGGGCGAAGGAGAATGGCGTCGATTTTCTGCGATCTCCGGGCAACCGGCAAGACAAGCGCCCCACCGACGGCGCCTGTCATGGTGTGATTCCCTGTTATCCCTGAGTCCCGACAGCTCATGGCGGAGCCCTCGAAGGGGCAATGGGGGCCATCAGTGTCAGTTGCCGCTCACAGACCGAGCAGTGGGTCTGCTTCTGACTGTCGGGAAAACGGCCAAGATAACCTTGCCACCGAACCGGCTTCGGTTGGCGAACCGGCGCTTGCCCCACGTCCGCCCGGGCCTGGTCCAGCTTGCCCCGGCAGGCAACCGCATACAGACCATAACTGCGCACAATGTTCAGCCCCTTGCGGGGCACATGCTGCAGTAACCGCCCGGCAAATTCGCCCGTACTCAGGCGTTCCTTCCGGCACCGTTTACGTCCGCCATCCGGGTTGTCCCGGTGCGCATGGTAGCGGAACAGGACATCGTTCTGGTCGGTCCGGAACCTTGACAACTGACTCGGGCGCATCGGCCCGCCCCGCACGTAGCGGGCCAGGTATTCCACCACGCCTTCCGCGTTGTCATAACGCTCTCGAAGGTTCACATTCCAGGGCTTACGTCCCAATCGGTTAAACAGGTTGTGGCTGCTCGTCGGTGTCTCACCGTCCGGTAGCGACAACTCCCCGCAATCCACGGCGGATTTCAGCTGCGCCAGGAAGTGCCCACGATACTTGAACATGACCGCCCGGATCGGCAGAAAACAGTTCCTGACCGGCAACCGCCACAGCCCCTGATCGTCCAGACCACCCTCGGTAATGGCGCAATGAATATGGGGGTGCAACGTGAGCGACCGCCCCCAGGTGTGCAAAACGCTCAGAATGCCAGGTTGGGCCCCCAGGTACGCCGGATCGCTCAAAAAACACATCAGCGTCTCTCGCACGGACTGGAACAACCAGCGAGTCATCCGGTCGGTGTTGCGGCGCCAGTACGGATGCAATTCGTGCGGCAGGGTAAAGATCACATGGCGATGGGGGTGATCAATCAGGCGTGACTTCTGGCCCTCCAGCCAACGCTCAAGCTGAATCCGGTTGCATTGCGGGCAACTGCGGTGGCGGCAGGAGTTGTACCAGACCCGCTGGACATGCCCCTCGGGGCAGCCCTGTATGTGACCGCCCAGTGCCGCCGTGCGGCACAGCACCATCGCCCTGGCCGCGCGATGAACATGCGGTGGCAGAGGCGTCTTCTCCGCCAGGGCCGGATACCCCCGGCCCATCACCTCTTGTAGTATCGTCTTCATCCTTGAAAACCCTACTCAGTAATCGATGATCAACAAAGATCTCAGGCGCGCTCCCCGCGCTTGCGCGGCTAGTTCAACGC
>NZ_JASSVN010000051.1:0-1464 GCF_030540945.1 Marinobacter sp. SS8-8
TTCAGCCGTGGCGCGGCCACAGCTCGGCATTTTGTCAGCCGGGAGGTTTCGGACACAGCGGGCTCCTTATACGGTCAATACAAAGGGGCTTTAGTCAGAGCATTCGAGCGGGAAGGCATACCTTGGCCCAAGAAAGTTTCCGTTCGCTTTGTCGGCCTGTTCGATACCGTTGCGGGGATTGCCGATCTCGGCAATTTGGACTTATCGGCTCACGATGCAGAAGCCGGGCGTATCAACGTCAACTTACGGTCGGAGGATGCCGAACGGGTCGTTCAGTTTGCCGCACGGGATGAGCGCCGGCACAACTTCTCACTCAACAGCCTCCGGGGTGAGTCCGGCAATCTGCCGGACCACTTCAGCGAATGGGTGCTTCCGGGGGTTCACTCCGATATTGGCGGTGGTTACCCGGATCGCTTTCGAGAACGGATTGAAGTTCGTCCGCCCTTGGTCATCAAAGGAAAGGATCGCCGCAATCCCGAAGCCAGTTTTGAATTCTCCCGCATGTTTCAGGAACGTGCGCTGATCAAAAATGAAGGCTGGGTCGGGCCACTGAATCCGCTTGCCACGCTTGAAATCGAACAGGAACGCCCACCCGGTTTGCGTGGTGGCGACATCACGCTTCGGCTTTGGCTCGACCGCGAGGTTCGCGGTGAATACTCCCGTATTCCGCTGTACCTGATGCACAAACTGGCGGTGGATGCTGGTGTTCCCTTCCAATCTATCAACCCAGAAGTAGAAGGCCTCTCTTTACCGCAAGAATTAATGACGGTTGCCAGAAATCTCGCGGCTCATGTCTGGCATGGCAGCCAGTTATTGATGACTCCGGAGTCCAAAGCGTTACTGAAACAGCGATATATCCACCATTCCGATCATTACCTGAAGCTTGGTCCGTTGTATCCCTTCAAACCCGGCAAGTATGGCCGCCGAACTGTTCATCCGAATATGGGGCAATGGAGGAAGGGGGAATACCATGAGTATTAAAACGCTCGTCGTCAGCCTTTGCGTTCTGTTGCTTCTGGGGTGTTCGGACCAGGGAGAACCAGAGGCACCCATGCACGGCCCGAATTCTGCCTATCGGAGTATCGGTGTTGTTGCTCCGGAACACTACGATGTATGGGTGGATAAATTCTTTATCGAGTCACTGTCAGAAAATGTTGGGTGGCGCCGTCCATTTGGAATCGTCAGTTGTTGCTGGAAAAGCCCCCCGCTCTCACGCGCAGAGTGGCAGACAACCCCCGAGTTGTTCCTTATTCGGTGGTTTTCGTTCGCAGAACAGCAATCCTATGAGGCTGTGATCAGATTAGAAAACGCCGCTGAAATTGTGGAAAAGATGAAAGAGCCAGCGCCGTATGAAAGATATGGTAAAACAATGATTGAACCCAGAGACACATTGGTTCTTGGCCTAGCGCCGGGAGGAACGGTGGTTCTCTGGATAATGAACGGGGCGGAAAATGCGATTGAGGT
>NZ_JASSVN010000052.1:0-1426 GCF_030540945.1 Marinobacter sp. SS8-8
GCTGTGAAAGGAGGCGGTCATGGCAGCACCTCCTCTTGGCCCAGCGCCACCATGCGCAGGGTTTCCACGTCCACCTTGGTATAGATGCGGGTGGAACTTGGCGATGCATGACCAACGTAATCGCCGATGACCTTGAAGTTGAACTCGGCATCGACCAATCGCTGTACGCAAGTGTGGCGCAAGGTGTGCGAACCCGGGCGACGGACATTAATACCCGCTTTGCGCAGGTAGTGCGTCGCTCGGCTGGACACAGTAACCGCCGTCACAGGTCGGACGGGCGCCACAACCCGGAAAAACAGCCTTCGCTCCTTGACGTGTGGGCGTGCATTTTTTAAGTAGTCGAGAATCGCTTCGCCTACTACTGAAGAGAGAGGGTACGCAGTGGTGTGTCCCGCCTTGCGCTGCGGCACCAACAGGCGTTCTCGCTTCCAGTCAATATGCTCCAGTGTCAATCCGGCCACCTCATGGCCGCGCAGTCCATACGTGACGAGCAAAAGTAGAATGGCATAGTCGCGCTTGCCCAGAGCACTGCGCCGATCAACAACATCGAGCATGCGCCGGACGTCGTCCCAGGAGATCGAACGCGGGAGATCGGCCAGCTGATACCGACGCGGGGACTCTACGGTAGCGCCGAGATCGCGATTGATCAGCTGCTCGCGGTACAGGTAGCGCAGGAAGACTCGCAAGGAGCTGCACAGCCCCGTCATGGAATGCGGGCTCAGTCGGCGACCGCTCTCCACCACAAACGCACTGAGTATGGCTGGAGTGAGCTCGGACAAATGCAGCAGGTTGATTCGCGCCAGGTAGGCTTCCAGGTTATGCAGATAATGGCGATAGTGCCGGAGAGACAGCTCACGCAGGCCCCGTTCTTCACGCAGATAAACAAAGAACCCCGGTGCCTGAACCAGGAAGGGATCTTGACTGGTCCGTCTCTGGCCTGTTCCGCGGAAATCGGGCAACATCAGGGACAGCAATTGCTCGATCGGTGTACGAGCATCATTAGCCACCCATCGCTTTGCCTGGTATGCGTTCTTGGCGTGCACCTTTACCCAGTGCTTTACATAAGGCTCGACATGAGTCGGAAGCTCGCTCCACTGCGTGGCACCATGATCGCGAGCAAACTCACCAAACTGCCTCAGGAGTGGGACTCGCCGCAAGATTACCCTGGGCCTGTATCCATGCCCGGCTAACCACGCAACGTACTGCTCAATCGGTTCCGCGATCCAGGAAGCGCGGATCGCATCGATGGTATCGGGCTTAACGAAGTAATGTTCTAACATGACAATCT
The DNA here is from genome assembly GCF_030540945.1 of Marinobacter sp. SS8-8. Taxonomy (NCBI): domain Bacteria; kingdom Pseudomonadati; phylum Pseudomonadota; class Gammaproteobacteria; order Pseudomonadales; family Marinobacteraceae; genus Marinobacter; species Marinobacter sp. SS8-8. Next base: position 1,289 of record NZ_JASSVN010000052.1, read on the forward strand.
CCTTTCTGGATGTAGGAAAGGAAATCATGCGCCCAAACGGCATCTGTCGTTATGTGTCCTTTTACACGGAATCCTCCCTATGGATTCAAGGGCTTCCAGGGTGAACGGAACATAATGGGATTGGGAACATAACCCCGA
>NZ_JASSVN010000053.1:0-1242 GCF_030540945.1 Marinobacter sp. SS8-8
CGCGAATGCGAAGGGCTTCGAGGGCTTTATGATCCAGTTTACGACCATCAGTCTGGCGCATGAGTGACAATATCCGATAAGCTTTGGGAGAACATATCACATTATAAATAATGTTCGCTTACTTTTGCACTGATTAGTATGTGCTGATGAGTGATACACAACACTAATGAAGATATTCTTTGAATAATCTTTTCAGTGTCTTTTTAGTTAAAAAGTTAGTATCCACCTTTAAAATCTTTTTATCGGAATCTCTGGTTGCAAAGAATACTGTGGTCTTGGGATCGCCAACGAAATAATAAAAGTTATGATCTTCACCCGACCAAACTCCGACGTCTCGATCTTCAACAAAAACATGCTGAAATGACTCGACTGCCAGCCTGTCACAACCCTTCTCGGTTTTCCCCAGTACCTCCTTAAAGAACTCCTCTGGGTCGCAGCCATCGGTCGCCATTTCACTTTCAACACTGAATCCGACCAAACCTTCTCCGGGATCTTCTCCGTACTTTAAAATGATTGTGTCGTTTTCAGACCCGAGAAAACCAGAAGCTTTAGGAGCTTCTGGAAGATAAAAGTTATAACCGTGGTAAGACATTTTAAAATAACCGCTTTCAGCAAATGCAAAAGTCGAAAAAGTTATAGCCAATAAAAATAGTGTAGTCCTTTTCATATTAAAGCCCCATCAAAGCTTCTTCCATAAATGTTCTATAATTTACTGCCACACGATCACGGCACATATTATATGCTGATGTATCACCAGACATTATCCGCTTTCCTATTTTCGCCACTTCTTTGACTATATAACTGATACTCGCGGTATAGGTGGGTCTCGGTACGAGATCTATTGAAGCCGTGCAAGACTGAACTTCAGAAAGAGCTTCATAGATAACTTTGGCGGCGTTCTCATTTACCGTGTGCGGTTTAGCAAGCCCTTTCCAAAAATAATTGACCGCGGCGGCGACGTATTCCCTTTCGTCATAGTTCATTCCTTTTTCCTCTTTGGTTGTATCAATCGTTCCGTTGATTGCTCTCAAAGCCTACCAGCGAATTTCAGCTCATTCCAGACTGCAGGTTACGTTTTGGGGAACATGTATTACTGGGCTACGGGAAAGCAGCCCACCACATAACGCCAATATTCAGCGGCGGCCTTTGCGCAGCGAAGCGGAGAAAAGGCCGTCCGGTGGAGGGCCTTTAGGCCCGTAACGAACTGGAATGACTGGTTATACTTAGTCAACGAGCATATCT
>NZ_JASSVN010000054.1:0-1196 GCF_030540945.1 Marinobacter sp. SS8-8
GGTTGATGTTGCAAGATGCGCAAACGCAAAAGATCGAGCGCGGACGCCAGGTTCGGGTTGATAGCACGGTCACGGAGGCACCGGTTCACGCGCCGACGGACAGCAGCCTGCTCTGGGATGCGGTCCGCACCCAGGTGCGGCTGATGGAGCAAGCGCAAGGGCTGGCTGGGGAGACGCGACTGACTTGGCGTAACCACCAGCGCGTGGCCAAGCAGCGGGCCCACCAGATCCAGTATTCCCGGGGGAAAGAAAAGAAGACCCGCTGGTATCGGGATCTGATCAAGGTCACTCGCAAAGGTCTCGATTATCTGGACAAGGCCTGGTGCAAACTCAACCAGTTGGGCGTGGATGGGGCCGCATTCGTCGCCTGGGAGGCAGAGGTAACGCACTATCGGGGGTTGATCGAGGGGGTGATCGACCAAGCGCAACGACGGGTGATCAACGGCGAACAGGTGCCTGCCGCAGAGAAGATCTTCAGCCTGTTCGAGGAACACACCGACATCATTATCAAGGGCAGCCGTGACATCCAGTACGGGCACAAACTGAACCTGGCGAGCGGTCGTAGCGGACTGATTCTCGACGTCGTCATCGAGGCCGGTAACCCGGCCGACAGCGAACGCTTTATGCCCCTGCTGGAGCGGCAGATCGAGATCTATGGCCGTGCTCCCCGGCAAATGGCCGCGGACGGCGGTTACGCCAGCAAAGACAATGTGCAGCAAGCCAAAGACAAAGGCGTGAAGGATGTGGCCTTTCACAAAAAGAAAGGCCTGAAGGTCGAGCACATGGCGAAGAGCGACTGGGTGTATCGCAAGCTGCGCAACTTCCGGGCGGGGATCGAAGCGGGCATCTCCTGCCTGAAACGGTCCTACGGTCTGTCGCGCTGCACCTGGAAGGGGCTGGCGCACTTTAAGTCGTACGTGTGGTCGGCGGTGGTTGCGCACAACCTGGCCGTGTTCTCGCGACTGCTTGCCCAATAACGGCTCTCTCAACCCGAGCCACCCAAGAGCCTTAACAAAAAGTCTTATCGGCGCTCTGGCCGAGGCTGGCCTGTGCCCGGAAAAGACCGAATTGCGGTCAAAAGGGTGACGCAGGCCTGCAAACTGCGATGCAGTCGGCATAAAGTCGGCGAAAATAGACAAATTGACTCACCTGGCTGGGTGGGTCACCTTGAAAACACGCCGTTTATGGACGGAAAC
>NZ_JASSVN010000055.1:0-1035 GCF_030540945.1 Marinobacter sp. SS8-8
GGCCTTGGCCTTGTTCATACGTTTCTGGAGTTTCTGCAAATAGCGTTGGGCCTTGTCATTGCCCCGCAGATAGAGCACGGCTGCCTCTGAGAAGGCCCATTTCAGATGGGCGTTGCCGATCTTGTTGCCCTGGGTGCCGTAGACTTTGCCGGCAGACTCGGCCTTGCACTTGATGAGCCGGGCATAAGAAGCAAACTTCTGCACCGTCTCAAATCGCTGGATGTCGCCGATTTCGTAGAGAATGGTCAGCGCCAGGATACGACCCACGCCAGGAATGGTCCGCAACACACTCAGAGAAGCGGGATCGTGTTGTTTGGCCTGCCGTTCCAGGTGTTCTTCGAGCTTGCTGAGTTCACGGTGGTAGCACTCGATGATGGCCAGGTCGAGATTGATGTTGTGCTGGACGTCCCGGTCGGCAAACGTCGCCCGGACCTGTTCCCGGGCACCGATATCCTTCAGGTTGGCCTTGTTGGGCGGCAGGTTGTATTGACTGGTGGTGTTCACCACATGGGCCTTGAGCATGGCCCCGTGCTGGACGATGCGGGTGCGTCTGCGAAGTAAATCCCGGGTTGCCCGCATCGCCTTTGGATAAACGTAGGCCAGCGGGAAGTTGCCTCCCTTCATAAGCATGGCGATCTTGAATGAGTCGATGCGATCATTCTTGGTTTTACCGCCGTGGATGGCCTTCATGTACAGGGCGTGGCCGAGAATAAAGTGAATTCCGTGCTCTTCACACAGATCGGAGATCCAGTACCAGCAGTGCATGCATTCAACACCCATCACGAGGTCATCGCGAAAGGGTTCAAGCAGAGCCAGCAGCGGTTTCGGCTGGGCTTTGATTTCCTTGTGCAGCAGCACTTCGCCCTGCTGGTCGATGATGCAGACGTACAGGCTGCGGGCGTGTAGGTCGATTCCACAATAATGGCGGTGGGTGCTATGGTAAAAGTTCATTGAGTCTTCTCCCTTGTAGTGCTTGGTCGCCTTCCAGCTTAGCGGGCAACCGCTAGGCTGGGGAGAAGGCTCAATCAGTATCAA